>JBOFIW010000647.1:0-4357 GCA_051650365.1 Vibrio sp.
CATCTCCTGTGAACTCGATTGCAGGCATGGTGGCAACTTCTGTTTCCTAAGAGGTATTCCTATGAGCCTGATTAATGCCCAACGTCTTGTTGATCACTTCCTGCAACTGATTCAAATTGATAGTGAATCGGGTAATGAAAAGCAGATTGCTGAAACTCTCGCTGAACAATTGGGTGAACTCGGTTTCGCCGTGCAAAAACTGCCAGTTCCAACCGATGTATCAAACGGGTTTAACCTGTATGCTCGCCTTGATGGCACTCTAGATGACAGCATTCTATTTAGCTGCCATATGGATACGGTAACGCCGGGTAACGGTATCGAGCCAGTTATTGAAGATGGCATCATCCGCTCCAAAGGCAACACGATTTTGGGAGGAGATGATAAATCTGGAATTGCTGCGATTCTCGAAGCCGTACGGGTATTACGCGACAACCAGCAAGCGCACAAAACGATTGAGATAGCTTTCACTGTGCATGAAGAAGGTGGCTTGAAAGGCTCTGAGCACTTCGATATGAGTAAAGTGCAAGCACAAAAAGCAATTGTTCTCGATACCGGCGGCCCGATCGGCACCATCGTTCGCGCCGCGCCGGGGCAACAAAAAATCGTTGCGATGATCAAAGGTAAACCTGCCCACGCGGGTTTAGTACCGGAAGATGGGATTAGCGCCATTGCTGTAGCAGCGGATGCGATCACTCAAATGAAACTGCTGCGTATTGACGAAGAAACCACAGCCAACATCGGTATCGTACAAGGTGGTCAGGCGACTAACATTGTAATGCCTGAGCTGAAAATTGTGGCGGAAGCACGTTCACTCAATGATGCTAAGTTAGAAGCTCAAGTTCAGCACATGATCGAAACTTTTGAGCACGCTGCAGAAAAGCATGGCGCACGAGTAGAGATTGAATCAACCCGCGCTTATAACGCATTCAAGTTGGAAGAAGATAACGCGCACATCCAAGCGATTAAAGCGAGTTTCGAAGCGATTGGCGTTGAGCCAAAAACTAAGCTCAGCGGTGGCGGAAGCGATGCCAATAACTTCAATGCCAAAGGGGTAACCACGGTGAACTTGTCAACTGGTATGGCTAAAGTCCATACCACTGAAGAGTACATTGCCATTGCAGATATGGTGAAAATTGCCGAGTTCGTTTGCGCATACACAACGGCTTAGGCCGCTTTTTATGCGAACCAAAAACAAACCGGAAGCTCATATAGCTTCCGGTTTGTTTTCTGGCTCTTATTCTTCACTCACTAAGCTGCAGTGATCTCCGGCGTTTTTACGTGGCGGCGTACCAACACGGCAAACAACAAAACCAACAATGGATAGCGTAATGTTTCACCGATCAAAGCGTACAGTGAGCTGTGATTAATCGGCTCAATAGCCAAGGAGATCCCCTCATTGGCTAACAGTAATAGGAAAATCATTAATAGAACATCACGTAAAGAGAGTGATGTTGAACTGATTTTTAATACGGTGACTAGACCAGAAATAGTCACGAGTAACGCCAGCCATTGAGTAAAAATGGGTTGAGGCCAGATCAAAGACAAGGTTGCACAAGCAATAGTCATCCCCCACCAAACGGGTTTCGAGCTCAATAAAAATTGCACATTCACCCCAGGTTTAAGATCAAGGCGAATAATATGCCAAGCGACTAACGCGCCAAATAGAGTACCTGCTGCAATATCACTGAGGAACGCGCTTCCAGAATAAAAGGAGGCGAATGAGAGCCAAGCAAAAATCCCCATCCACACACGCATAACCCAGCGATAAGTAAACTCTTGCTGCACATGCCATAACAACATGCCCAAGCAGCTCCACAAGGCAAGTGGTAAGTTAGGGAATCCAAAGCCATAACTTGGAAACAGCTCTAAACTCGGCTGATATACATGGGGTCTTGGCAACGCAAAACCTTGCTGAGCGACTAAACAAAGTAGTGACGTAACCGTCATGGCGAACATGATTTTGTAGCAGTATGGTTTTCCCAACTGCCAATAAATAAAGGGGAATAGAACTAAACCAATGGTAGGAAGATTAAAAATCATTCCATTCAAGATAAAGTTTTGCACCCAAGGTAGGCTCTTTTGCACTTGCTTCAAAGCAAGTTGCAATTGATTTAACCAGTCAAGCTCCACCTGTTGAAATTTAGGCGCTGCTTTGTGTAGTTCTGCCACGTAATCCACGGATTGATTAAAGCTAGCCTCAAACATAGAGACAATGAGTGGCCACTGTTCAGAATAACGATACTGCTCTGGCTTCACATAACTCGGCATGATCAGCATGGCAGATACTGTCTCCACTCCGTAATCAGGAGCAAACCAGACAGGTAATTCATAGCCTCTTAAATCATTTTGATAAGAGTAAGCAATGACCTGAGATTCGCTAGTACACTCATAAACCAGTGCCGTTGGTGTGTTTCCAAGTAAGCGTCCAACAGAAACCACCATCCCAGTCTCTTGCCATGTTTCGCGTTGGGCTGCCATTTGCGGTGTTTCAGCGGCTTCGATAGTGCCACCAGGTAGTGATAGTTTCCCAGTAAGAACTTCTTGATTCATCACTAATTTGTTATCAGCACGAATCAGACATAATGCGCCGCGATAATCGCTCTCCTGCACAGGATTGGACAGCGCCGAAAAAGAGATCCCTAAACTCAAGGTGCAACCCAACACCAACAAAAGTGCGCGAACATGTGCCAACAAGGTACTGTTTCCTTTTAAAAAACGAACTGACTTAAACAAGCGGCTTACGTAACCAATGGATATGCTGAACAAAACCAGCACACTGGTAAAAATTTTGGGCGGACTGGTTAAAGTCCCAGACTTCAACAAACATCTGTTTCACCCCGTAATCTTTGAAGACGCGCTCTAATTTATGACATAGCTGACTGGCAATCCCTTGTCCACGAAATGCAGGAACCACATAGAGTTCATCGACACTACCCATCGCAACCGCTTGACTGACAGTTGAAACCAGCTCACAAAAATGTCCCGTAATAAACCCAACTATCTGCTCTCCCTGCCTCGCGACATACACTAAACATTCAGGGTCATCTAGATAGCGAGCGATACTCTTCTCTTGTTCAATCTCTTCCGCAGTTTTGAAATGTTCAGGACACTGCTGATGGTGCTCATCATGCAGTTCAAACATCAACTGATGGAGTTGTTCTAAGTCTGCATCGCTTGCAGCAGAAACTGAGAAATTGGCCATTTTGTGATTTTTATCAATTTATAGTGGGGCGAAATTGTATAGGAAGTGCAGAGAAAAAACAGCTTTGTCTGTAGGGATTTTGTGCAATCAGGTTGTTATCTGTGTCGCACAGATGAGATGGAACACAGAAAAGTGCCCCCAGAGGGCACTTTTTAGTATTAGCCTTAGAAATCAGTGCTGAAACAGGTTTTCCAGCTCATTGAGGCTCATGGGATCATCAATCGTAGATGGAATGGTGTAACTCTCACCATCAGCGATTTGGCGGATAATACGGCGCAAAATTTTGCCAGAGCGTGTTTTGGGTAAGCGTTCGACGACTATTGCATGCTTAAAGCAAGCCACCGCACCTATCTGATTTCGCACGCTGGCCACCAACTCAGACTCCAGCGTTTGCGCATCAATCTTCACCCCATCTTTGAGCACCACTAAACCCAGTGGCAACTGCCCTTTCAGCTCATCATGAATGCCAATCACTGCGCATTCTGCAACAGCCGGATGGGCACCGACGATCTCTTCCATCTCGCCCGTCGATAGTCGATGACCCGCGACGTTGATCACATCATCAATGCGTCCCATGATGAACAGATACCCTTCCTCATCGAGATAACCGCCATCGCCTGACACATAGTAACCAGGAAATTGTGCCAGATAGCCCGACTCAAAACGGTCATGGTTACGCCACACGGTAGGTAAGCAGCTTGGTGGTAGTGGCCTTTTCAAGGCGACAAAGCCTTGCTGATTAGCGGGCATGTTTTCGCCGAGCTCATTAAGAATCTCCACCTGATAACCGGGGATGGGCTTGGTTGCCGAACCAGCTTTGATGGGCATAGATTCAAGACCGGTGGGATTTCCAGCAATCGCCCAACCCGTTTCTGTTTGCCACCAGTGATCAATCACTGGCTTGCCTGTTTTGCTTTGTACCCATTCCAAGGTCGGCGGGTCAAGCCGCTCTCCGGCCATAAAAATAGTGGTTAACGCCGACAAATCGTACTGTTTTAAATAATCGCCATTCGGATCTTCTTTTTTGATGGCACGAAACGCGGTCGGTGCAGAAAAAAGCGCGGTCACTTGGTATTCCTGACACACTCGCCAAAACGCGCCGGGATCGGGTGTACGTACCGGTTTGCCTTCATACAAAATGGTGGTGCAACCATG
>JBOFIW010000648.1:0-3372 GCA_051650365.1 Vibrio sp.
AGCATGCTGTTTGGGCGTCGCCAGTTAGGTTTGAGTTTTGTCAGCAAGCGCAAAGGCGAAGCCAACTTTTATGATATTCAAAAGCACAGTATCCAAACGCGCTCAGGGTTTGCTATTGATAACATTTTAGAAGCACTCAGCTCATTGGCGCGTGAAACACATAAAAAGCCGATGGATGAACTGCTTTTGCAAGCGTTGTTGCAATACACTCAAACCATGCTGAATACCCCAACAGAACAGACGCAAAATCGAGTGCAGGATCTTTATCAAGGGATCTGCATCTATATCCAAGAGAATTTTCACCGATCGATTACGCGTGAGAGCATTGCGTCACGTTTTAGTATTTCTGCTAATCATTTATCGAGATTATTTCGTCAGCAGGGGCATATGACTTTGGCGGATTACATCACTTGGGTAAGGGTTGATCGTGCTAAATTTATGCTGAAAAAGTATAACTTTAAGCTCAATGAAGTGGCGCTGCGCTGTGGGTTTAAGGACGTGAACTATTTTTGCCGAGTATTTAAAACCCGTACGGGTCGAACACCGACGGATTACCGAGCTTCAATTTAACAGGCGCGACATCGCATACATTAAGAGCGCTTGCAGGTCGACACCACTGCGGGTCAGTAATAGGCGTTCCACCATTTGATCGCACAGTAAATTACGGGTCAGATTGGTTGCGGTGATGATCTGCTCTCGACTAGGATTGCTTGGCATAACTAAGGCAATGGCTAAATGTATCTCACCCATTTGAGATGCCCAATCTATTGGTTCATCGTTTTTGATCACTGCCACAGCAATGTGTTCAATGCCTTCAAACATTACATGAGGAATCGCAATACCAGGTGCGACACAGGTAGAAGAACGCTCTTCTCGCTTGATAAACGCCAAAATCAGTTCATCGGGCGAAATGGGATAGATCAGTTGTGCTAACCCTTTCAAACACTCGAATTTGGTGAGCTCGGTGTGTGCTTTGGCGTAGTGCCATTTGACCTCGGCAGGTGGGCAAATTTGCGGTAGACGCTCGGCCAGATGGCTGGAGAACTCATAGTTGATCTTTGAACCGACCACGGTGAAGTGAACCGACAGCATGTCTTTAATCACAAAGCAGGCGAGTTCGGCATCAATGCCAATGGCGGTGATTTGGCAAAAATCCCCTTCTTGCAACCCCACTTGCAGTACCGCGAGTGACTTTGCCAATTCTGCGCTGCGATTTTGCGTGATATTGATGATGTGTAGCGTGCTTTTGAACTTTCGCGCAACACGAGACAATGGCTGGGCCACATGAGCGCTGGCGTTAACATCGTTCACCAAGAAGGTGACTTGATATTCATGCATCATGCAGGTGTTCAGCGACAGTGGACAAGAAACACTTTGTCGACGTTGAGCAGCACGTCTTCGATGGAGAGTTTCACCACGTTCATGCCTTCAAAACGTCCAGGTTGTTCGATTTCGATATCCGAGACAATCAATACCTTATCCGCATGGGCCACGTCATAAGGCGTCAGTTGGTTTTCGATCCCCATCGCACCTTGGGTTTCGACTTTGATCTGCACATTGTACTTTGGTGCGGCTTTGGTTAATGCATCGGCCGCCATGTAGGTGTGCGCAATGCCTGTTGGGCAAGCGGTGACCGCAACAACTTTCATCGGACTATCTCGTGGTAACGTTTGGCGGGATATTAGCACAGCGTAAGGCAAATGCGGCTTTTTCGCAGCAGACCCAGTTCACAGTTCGCTTTTGGTGTTACAAAAATCCAGTTATTGCATCTTTCGTCCTATGTTTTGAAACCGCTTGGCTGGTTAACCTAACCTACGCGCGCGTGCGCGAACCAACGCACGCCTCAATAACATGAACAACAGTATGGACAACGCAAGGTAAAGCCATCGTGGATATGACCAACCTGATCGAACCCGAAGTCATCTGCTTAGATCTGAACGCCAACAGCAAAGAAGAAGTGCTGATTGAATTGGTGGAGTTGCTGGATAAAGCGGGGAAATTGACCGATAAACAGCAATTTTTAAAGGATATTTGGCTAAGAGAAGAGATTGGCAATACCGGTTTTGAAGAGGGAATTGCCATTCCCCACGCCAAAAGTCACGCTGTTGCCTTACCTGCTGTGGTGGTGGGGATTAGCCGACAAGGGATTGATTATGGCGCGGAAGATGGTCAGCTTTCCGACGTGTTTTTTATGCTCGCCTCCCCCGATGGTGAAGATCATCACCACATTGAAGTGTTGGCACAAATCTCCAGTAAATTGATTGAAGAAGGTTTTGTTGAGAAGCTCAAAGCCGCGGAAGATATCGATCAGGCACGAGCGTTGTTTGTGGACCGCAATGGCGCAAACACTACGCAATGGCATGGCATGGGTGAGTTTGTTCATCAGCCGCTTAGCCCGATGGCGCAACGCGTCGCGCGTATTAAGGAGCATTTGTTGTTTGGCACCTCTCATATGATGCCGTTTATTGTCGCGGGCGGGGTGCTACTGTCGCTTTCTGTGATGATCTCCGGCCATGGTGCCGTGCCAGAGCAGGGGGTATTAGCGGATATCGCGCAAATGGGCATTGCTGGCCTTACCTTGTTTACCGTGGTACTTGGTGGTTACATCGCCTATTCCATGGCAGACAAACCGGGTTTAGCGCCGGGGATGATTGGCACTTGGATTGCGGTCAACCAATACCATACGGGCTTTTTAGGCGCGATCATTGTGGGCTTTTGGGCGGGCTTTGTGGTGTGTCAGCTGAAAAAAATTGAGCTTCCCGACAGCATGAGCTCGCTCGGCTCCATTTTCATCTATCCTCTGGTCGGAACGTTCATCACTTGTGGCGCGATCATGTGGGTGATTGGCTCTCCTATCGCCAGCAGCATGTTATGGCTCAATCAATTTCTGGCCTCGATGGCCGATTCTGGCAAAGTTGCTTTAGGCGCAGTGTTGGGGGCGATGACCGCGTTTGACATGGGCGGGCCAATCAACAAAGTCGCCACGCTGTTTGCCCAAACGCAAGTGAACACCCAACCTTGGTTGATGGGCGGGGTCGGCATTGCAATTTGTACCCCACCATTGGGGATGGCGCTGGCCACGCTGTTGTCACCCAGTAAATTCAAACGTGATGAACGTGAGGCGGGTAAAGCGGCCGGCATTATGGGCATGATTGGCATCAGCGAAGGGGCGATTCCGTTTGCGGCGGCGGATCCCGCACGTGTGCTGCCGGCGATCATTGCTGGTGGCATTGTCGGCAACGTGATTGGCTTTCTCTTCCAAGTACTCAATCATGCACCTTGGGGCGGCTGGATTGTGCTTCCTGTCGTTGATGGAAAAATTGGCTACATCGTCGGCACGATTGCTGGTGCCATGACCACGGCGCTGATCGC
>JBOFIW010000649.1:0-3025 GCA_051650365.1 Vibrio sp.
CACCATTTCAAAGTGGATGACTTCCAAAAAGGCTTCGACATCATGCGCAGCGGGGCTTCCGGCAAAGTTATCCTCGATTGGCAGTAACCGAAAATCTCTCCACAGAGCGCTCCGCAAGGGGCGCTTTGTTTTTGGCTAACACTGTTTTTATAAACAGTAAAGTGGAAAATATGACCCGATTTAGCCCTCGCTTTGGTCCCATTTTGGCCCCATCTCACTTTGTAATGGGACCACGTTCAGTTTGTTTTGGTCCCATCACCGCAACACGTAGAGGCTAAGATGTTCTATGTAAGAATTGGACAGTTCCGAGTTAGGGATTGTGGTTGAGTACGGCTATATCGGATAAGTAGAGTTTGGGGAGATTCATCTTCAAATTCGGTTGCTATTCACAGATAAGCGAACTATCAGACAAGTTGCATTGGTAAACTCATAACACGTAGTACAATACCCTGAGATTTTTCTGGAGTATGTACATGTTTAAAAACATAAAATCGATAAAAAACTTCGGTATTTTCAAGGATGCTAAGACTAATGCTGGTCAGCCCTTCTATCAATTCAATCTGTTCTATGGCTTTAACTATTCAGGGAAGACAACATTATCACGAATCTTCCGTGCAATGCAGTTAGGTGAAATGCCTGAAGGGTTTGAAACTGGTTCGTTTGAAATTGATCAGCATGAAAGCATTTCAATTAAAAGTAACGCGATCAAAACAGTTGAGAACTTACGTGTTTTCAATTCAGATTACATAGCAAAGAACGTCAACTTTGATGAATCAAGTGTTAACCCTGTTTTGATCGTTGGTGAACGCAATATTGACTTAGAAAAAGAACTTCAAGAACTCGAAGCAGCCATTCCCGCAAAAGAACAAGAACGCGATATCAATTCAAAATCTGCGACTGATAAAGAAAATGAACAGAACAACCGATTTAAAGCCGTTGGTCGCAATGTCACAGAGTTAAATGTTCTTGGCAAATCAACCTTCACCGCAGCAGGTGTAAAATCAATGCTTAGTGGTGCAACCGCTGAACATAAACTAACGCCAGAGTACTTAGGCTTGTTCATAGATACTGCAAAAGCCACTGCTTTTTCTAGTGCGCCTAGAGCAGTAATTACTGTTCCTGATATGACAACTATCTTCAACGAAATCGAAGATATCTTGCGTACGTCAGTTACACAGATAACCATTGCTGAATTAGATGCAGACAAGAAATTAAGGGACTGGGTTGAAGACGGTATTGAACGTCACGAAGGCCATACTACTTGTCAGTTCTGTCAAAGTCCTATTAATCCAGCACGGTTAGAAGAACTAAATACATACTTCTCAAAGGCGTATAAAGATTTAAGTCAGCGAATTGATTCTGCTATTGCGTCGGTAAAAGCAAAATCATTAACTTCCAGTATTCCTAAAACTAGCCAGTTGTACCCTGACTTACAGGCAGGATTTGATGATCTAAGAAATGAAGTTGAGCCACTGAATGAATCTTTTGATGCAGTAAAGCTATCACTAATTGATTTACTGACCGATAAAAAAGAACACATGACTGAATATGTACCCTTCAGTGCTTCAGATTACTCGTTGCCAGATGCAACAGAGTTACTTGAGAAATTCAATGTGCAAATCAAAGCACATAACGAAAGAGCCTCTAAACATTCAAATGAGCAGCAACAAGCTATTGAAGCGATCAAGCGTCACTATGTCTATCAAGAGACGCAGGATTACGACCACCAAAAAGCAGCAATAGATATCGAAGAATTTCAAGATGCCGCTAAAACATTGCAAGCTGCCATCACTGCTATGAATACACGTGCCGCTGTCATCAAAGCTGAACTGAATAACACTAAGCAAGGCGCCCAAAGCCTTAATGACAACCTAAGACAGTACTTCGGCAAGACAGATATTGAAATTAAGCCAATTGATGGCACATACAAATTCATGCGTGAAGAACGAGAAGCCAAGCACTTATCTGATGGTGAACGTACGGCTATTGCCTTTGCGTACTTCATAACACAGCTTGAAGATGAAGCACTGAAAGATGTTAAGCCAATTGTATATCTGGATGACCCCATCTGTAGCCTTGATTCAAACCACATTTACAACGTTCTTGGGATCATTAAAAGTAAGCTAAATCATGACCACGTAGAACAGCTTTTCATATCTACGCATAACTTTGAATTCTTCAATTTAGTGAAGATGTGGATGTTTTACTATCGAGAAAAAGAAGGCAACCAAAAACGCTCGCAGTACTTCTTAATAAATCGTAAGGGTGATCATTCGCAGATTGACCAGTTACCTGATTTATTAAAGAACCATAGGTCTGAATACGCTTATCTGATCAGCAAAGTCAAAGAAGCTGTCAACCACCCACAAAAATGTGACGCTATTGCTGTTCAGTCGTATGTCAGAAAAATAATGGAAGTGTATTTTTCGTTCAGGTTTAACCTGACTGATTTCAGAAAGCAAGGGACAGATCATATCGCCCCTAATTTTTTGAAAGGTATTGATGATGCTGAAGTGAAGGCAAACGCCTTGTATGAGTACATGAATGAAAAATGCCATGCGAAGTCGATGGAGCTTGGTACACAACTTCCTGAAGCCGTACAGCCACAATTGGCGGCTATTTGGGACATAATCTGCACTGCTATTGAAACGAATGATAAGCCACACTATGACGCTTATTTCGCTTGATATATTCTTCGCGTTTTGAACTCAACCTAGAGTCAGTGATTCCTTCGCTGACTCCTTGAACGCATAAGAAAATCTAACGGTCAATGTCTAACTGAGATTGATAGTGTTTGCTGCCTCAGACTCACTTTGGGGCAAAAGTTTGTTGTCATGTCGACCTAGTTGATTGTAGGAGTTATGGGGATTCCGTTCGGTAGGATCAAAAAACCGCCTTTCGGCGGTTATTGATTCCTCACTTTTTCTAGCTCTTGCCATACCCGTTCGGATTCTTTCTTGTTTGATTCAACCAGCCATTTACCGTAGACCCTTGCGACCATGGTGATATCAGCGTGGCCCATTTG
>JBOFIW010000650.1:0-1136 GCA_051650365.1 Vibrio sp.
AATCGACCACGATTGGTATCATTTCATCACTGGTCAACAAAACCTCCGGCAAGGTGACCGTGTTTGGTTACGATCTGGATTCACAGCTGGAACTTGCCAAACAGCAACTTGGTTTGGTGCCGCAAGAATTTAACTTCAACCCGTTTGAAACGGTCGAGCAGATCGTGCTTCAGCAAGCCGGTTACTACGGTGTGCCGAAAGCGTTAGCCAAAGAGCGTGCGAAAAAGTACCTGACGCAGCTCGATTTGTGGGAAAAACGTAGCGAACGAGCCAGAACTCTCTCCGGCGGTATGAAACGCCGTTTGATGATTGCACGCGCTTTAATGCATGAACCGCAACTGCTGATCCTTGATGAACCAACGGCGGGTGTCGATATTGAATTGCGCCGTTCGATGTGGGAGTTCCTCAAGCAAATTAACGCACAAGGGGTGACGATTATTCTCACCACTCACTATCTCGAAGAAGCGGAAATGCTCTGTCGCCACATTGGCATTATTCAACGCGGTGAGCTGATAGAAAACACCACCATGAAATCTCTGCTTGGTAAGCTGCATGTTGAAACCTTTGTGCTGGATGTCGATGGCACTGAAACCATAGCGCCACTGCAAGGCGTGGTGAAACAGCAGATGGTGGAAGGTTCGTTGGAAATCGAATTAGAAAAAAGCCAAGGGATCAACCATGTGTTTACTCAACTCACAGAGCAAGGGGTGAAGGTGCTTTCTATGCGCAACAAAGTAAACCGTTTGGAAGAGCTGTTTGTCAGCATAGTCAATAGTGGTAAGCGAGGTTAATCAGCATGTATCAAATTTATTGGACGGCATTTTGCAGTCTGCTGGGTAAAGAAATTAATCGTTTTACCCGTATTTGGGTGCAAACTTTGGTTCCGCCAGCCATCACTATGACGCTGTATTTCATTATTTTTGGTAACTTGATCGGCTCTCGAATCGGTGAAATGAATGGTTTCAGCTACATGGAATACATAGTGCCCGGCCTTATCATGATGTCGGTGATCACTAACTCCTATTCCAATGTGGCTTCGTCTTTCTTTAGTTCTAAGTTTCAAAAGAACATTGAAGAGCTGTTGGTTGCTCCAGTGCCAAACTATGTGATCATTGCTGGCTACGTAATGGGTGGTG
>JBOFIW010000651.1:0-1143 GCA_051650365.1 Vibrio sp.
ACGGGCTTGCTGGATCCGATCATTGAAGTACGCCCAGTGGCCACCCAAGTGGATGACTTGCTTTCAGAAGCAAGGATTCGTGCAGCCAATGATGAGCGGATCTTAGTGACGACTTTAACCAAACGCATGGCCGAGGACTTAACCGAATATCTGCATGAACATGGTGTGAAAGTTCGCTATCTGCATTCAGACATTGATACCGTCGAACGGGTAGAAATTATTCGTGATTTACGATTAGGCGTATTTGATGTGTTGGTGGGGATCAACTTGCTACGTGAAGGTCTGGACATGCCGGAAGTTGCTTTGGTGGCTATCCTCGATGCGGATAAGGAAGGCTTTTTGCGTTCCGAGCGCTCATTAATTCAGACCATTGGCCGCGCTGCACGTAACGTTAATGGGAAAGCTATTTTGTACGCAGACTCGATCACCAAATCAATGTGCAAAGCGATGGGTGAAACCGAGCGCCGCCGTGAGAAGCAGCATGCTTATAACGAGCAACGGGGTATTACTCCACAGCCATTAAAACGCACTGTAAAAGACATCATGGAGTTAGGGGATATTGCTAAATCTCGTAAGCAAAAGAACAGCAAAGTGGTGCCTTTAGCGAAAGTAGCTGAAGACTCGGCACAGTACCAAGTGCTGACACCACAACAGTTGGAAAAAGAGATCAGCAAACTCGAAACAGCGATGTATCAACATGCGCAGAATTTAGAGTTTGAGTTAGCGGCTCAAAAACGTGATGAAATCCATCAATTACGTCAGCAGTTTATTACCAACAGTTGAGTAGATAAGAAACAGCAGATAAAAAAATAGCCAATAGAATGAGTCTATTGGCTGTTATTTGTGAATATTTTCATTCACTAACAACGTCAGTTGGCTAGGTGACCCTTGCGGGTCAATAGTAACTAAGCACATATCGTGCCAATTCAAATTAGTCAGTATTTGTGATCTTTGACGTTTTCTATTAGGAATTTTTTAACGCACATTTGCAAAATGCAATTCCAAATGCAATTATTACAGCAAAATGCAAAATAAATATGGCTAGGTTATGCAACCCAATCAATCATTACAGAAAACCAAATATGTACTTATGGTCGAGGATACGGCATCGGTAGCGGCGTTGTATCGCTCTTATCTCACTCC
>JBOFIW010000652.1:0-1136 GCA_051650365.1 Vibrio sp.
AATCGACCACGATTGGTATCATTTCATCACTGGTCAACAAAACCTCCGGCAAGGTGACCGTGTTTGGTTACGATCTGGATTCACAGCTGGAACTTGCCAAACAGCAACTTGGTTTGGTGCCGCAAGAATTTAACTTCAATCCGTTTGAAACGGTCGAGCAGATCGTGCTTCAGCAAGCCGGTTACTACGGTGTGCCGAAAGCGTTAGCCAAAGAGCGTGCGAAAAAGTACCTGACTCAGCTCGATTTGTGGGAAAAGCGCAGTGAGCGAGCAAGAAACCTCTCTGGCGGCATGAAGCGCCGTTTGATGATTGCGCGTGCATTAATGCATGAGCCGCAACTGCTGATTCTTGATGAACCAACCGCTGGCGTTGACATCGAACTGCGCCGTTCCATGTGGGAGTTTCTCAAGCAAATCAACGCGCAAGGGGTGACGATCATTCTCACCACTCACTATCTCGAAGAAGCGGAAATGCTCTGTCGCCATATTGGCATCATTCAACGCGGCGAGCTGATTGAAAACACCACCATGAAATCTCTGCTTGGTAAGTTGCACGTTGAGACGTTTGTTCTCGATGTGGATGGCAACGCACCCATTGCACCGCTGCAAGGAGTGGTTAAACAGCAGATGGTGGAAGGCTCGCTGGAGATTGAATTAGAAAAAAGCCAAGGGATCAACCATGTGTTTACCCAACTTACCGAACAAGGGGTGAAAGTGCTGTCGATGCGCAACAAAGTGAACCGTTTGGAAGAGCTGTTTGTCAGCATAGTCAACAGTGGTAAGCGAGGTTAATCAGCATGTATCAAATTTATTGGACGGCATTTTGTAGTCTGCTCGGCAAAGAAATTAACCGGTTTACCCGTATTTGGGTGCAAACTTTGGTTCCACCCGCCATCACTATGACGCTGTACTTCATCATCTTCGGTAATTTGATTGGCTCTCGAATCGGCCAGATGAACGGTTTCAGCTACATGGAGTATATCGTACCCGGCCTCATTATGATGTCGGTGATCACTAACTCCTATTCCAATGTGGCTTCGTCTTTCTTTAGTTCTAAGTTTCAAAAGAACATTGAAGAGCTGTTGGTTGCTCCAGTGCCAAACTATGTGATCATTGCTGGCTACGTAATGGGTGGTG
>JBOFIW010000653.1:0-2740 GCA_051650365.1 Vibrio sp.
TTGGTAGTAAGCATCATCGCGTTCCGCGTAACCAAAGATCCCATGCTCAACTCGCTGTTGTAGTGCGTCTAACACGACTTGCGGCGCTTTAAAATCGTAATCGGATACCCACATAGGGAGTAAATCCGTCCCAGCCAATCCCAGCTTTTGTTGTATAAAGTCCCACTTTAAAGAGCCACTCTCCTTGCGGTTCAGAATTTGGTCAAAAGCGTTCATCAATGATTTACCTTATTTTGTTTCTACTGCTGGTGTATTTGAATGCTCGTCAGCAATCTGTTGTTGGTTTTGCTGTGGCTTTGCTTTTGCGATACCAAAGCCAGTGAAGCCATAAATCAGAGCGAAGATCACACCGGTGTAACATTGAATCGCCCATGGTAGGTAATCCAACGTTGCCACGCCTAGCGTACCTGCCATGTAGATGCCTGCGGCCGTCCACGGAACCAATGGCTCAATAACGGTGCCAGCATCTTCGATGGTTCGAGACAGGTTCTTGGTATCTAAGCCCATTTTTCGGTAAGCGTTTTGGAACAACTCACCGGGAATCAACAGCGCTAGCTTGCCGTCAGAAGTGGTGAAAACCACCGTGATGGTTGCCACAACCGTTGAAGCAATCAACTGACCTGTGGTGTGTATTGCATGGAGGAATTTGCCTAGCACTACGTTTAGAGCACCAGTTAGGCTCAGGATGCCAGCGAAGGCAAAGGCACAGAATACCAATAGAATCGTGCTCATCATCGAGAACAGACCGCCACGGTTAAGCAGTTTCGCGATATCTGGCACTAAGCCATTTACGCTGTGGCCGTTTGCTTCAAACATCGCCAGATTGAAGCCATCGACATAGGCTTGGAAGCCTTGGTTAAGAGTGAAGCCTTGAAACACCATACCCAAACCAATCGCGATAGCCGATGCGCCAAGCATCAATGGCAGAACGGGCTTCTTAGTTAACGCGCCCCATAAGATCATCACCGGTGGAATCAGAAGTAGAATGTTGAAGTTGTAGAGATTGTCTAGGCCCGAGATGATTTGAACCACTTTTTCCGGCTCATGAATATTGGTGATATCCGCGCTTTGACCTGCGAAAAAGAACACCACAGATGCAATGACAAATCCCGGTAGCGTGGTGTACAGCATATGTTGAATGTGTTCGTACAAAGTGGTGCCAGAAACCACAGGCGCAAAGTTAGTTGAATCGGATAGTGGTGAGATTTTGTCACCAAAATATGCGCCAGACACAACCGCACCGGCCGCCGCTGCGAGCGAGACATCAAGACCCGCTGCAACGCCCATGAGTGCGACACCCACAGTGCCCGCAGAGCCCCAAGACGTACCGGTACAAACGGAAACGACACAGGTTACAAAGAAAGCGGCAATAAGAATGTATTCAGGGCTGATGACTTTAAGTCCCCAGTACACCATGTAAGGGATTGTGCCGCTGACCATCCAGCTGGCAATCAAACCACCAACCGAGACCAAAATCAGAATCACGGGCATCGCTTTGGCCAGTTTTTCTACGATAGCGTTGATGATGTCATCCCAGTTGTAACCGATCTTCCACGCGATAAGACCAGTAAAGGCAGCTGAAATCAGCAATAGAACTTCAATGCGAAGTCCGAGTATTCCGTATCCGACAGCCAGAAGTGCAAACATCACCGCAATAGGGGCGAGCGCTAATCCGAACGACGGCAGAGGCTTAGAATTTGTCATGTTATTTATCCTCAGGATCGATGTAGGGTTTGTTCGCAGTGGATAGTAACGGTCGCGTAATAGGCAAAATGAGAGCGGTGTGTTGTTTTCATGTAAGCGCTTACATGAGATGCGTGAATGCCAAATTCATCACAATTTTAGCCGTTCTTTTGTATTGCTTTGACCGTTTGGCGACAAACTAAACTCGCTTCGAACTGATGCAAACTCGGCGGAGAATAGCCATCTTTACACAAATTTAGCGCCAGTTTCGCCGCATAAGTCGACATTTCATCAATCGGGTTATGCATGGTGGTCAACCGTGGGTAGAGGTAGCGCGCAAGCAACACATCATCAAAGCCGACCACGGAAATATCCTCGGGAACCGACAATCCTTGTTCATGCAAACTCGCCATTAAACCGGCTGCCATTACATCGTTAAACGTCACCACTGCAGTGACACCCGGGCAAGCTTGGATAAGCTGTCGTCCCGCTTCTTCACCGCCAGATTCGCTGAAGTTTTGGTTAATCACCCAGCCTGTTGGGATGGCTAAGTTGGCGGCATTCATGGCATCGCGATAGCCAGCCAATCGATCTGTGCGATCTTCAATCGGCAAGTCACTGGTGATGCACGCGATCTTGCGATGACCTTGCTCAATCAAATACTCAACCGATTTTCGTGCCCCGGCTCGGTTGTCTACCCAAACTGATCGATTGGAAATTTGTGCAATAGTGCGGTTGAGCAACACCATCGCTGGAAGCTGCGCTGCGTATTGCATCAGCGTGGTGTCATCGAGCATCTTTGAGTGCACGACCATCGCCTCACAACCTTGGCTAATGAGAAAGTCGATCCCTTCTTTTTCTCGCTGGGCGTTGTGCCCGCCACTGACTACGACCAACTGGCAACCATTGGCACGGGCAACTTCCTCAACGCTTTTGGCAATGAGAGCGAAGAAGGGATCGGCTAAGTTACCGGTTAATAAACCGAGCGTGTTGTTGCTACGATTCGCCAATGCCGTTGCACGTGCATCTCGGCGGTAGTTGAGCGCTTTAATGGCGC
>JBOFIW010000654.1:0-2646 GCA_051650365.1 Vibrio sp.
CGAAACAGCAATTTGATAACTATGTACGCCGCCTATGGCTAGATGCAAAACAGCACGGCGAAACTTTATCGCAAATTACCGGTTTTCGTTACTTCAACGTATATGGCCCTCGTGAGCAGCATAAAGGCTCGATGGCTTCGGTTGCCTTTCATTTGAACAATCAAATGAACGCTGGTGAAAATCCGAAACTATTTGCTGGTAGTGAGCACTTCAAACGTGATTTCGTGTATGTCGGCGATGTCGCTGCGGTCAATTTATGGTTTTTAGATAACGGTGTATCCGGTATTTTTAACTGCGGTACAGGTAAAGCGGAATCGTTCAACGAAGTGGCGAAAGCGGTGATCGCATTCCATGGTCGTGGCGAAGTCGAAACCATTCCATTCCCAGACCATCTTAAAGGTGCTTACCAAGAGTTTACCGAGGCTGACCTTACCAAACTTCGTGCTGCTGGCTGTGATGTACAGTTCAAAACTGTGGCTGAAGGTGTCGCTGAATATATGGCGCTGATTAATCGTAAGTAAAGAGTATCCCCCTCCTAACTCCCTCCCCTTTGAACGGGGAGGGATAAAAAACTGGCTCCTAAAGGAGCGTATAACCAGATGTGGAAATTGGAGTTTAGATGAATATTTTGATGGCCCTATCCCAACTCGAAGTGACGGGAGCCGAGGTGTACGCCACCAGTGTAGGTAATGAGCTCACTCGACGTGGCCATCAGGTATTTTATGTTTCCGATACACTCACCAAAGCTCACGATGGCCTGTTTTTTAAACTGCGCTTTAATAAACGTAGCATCCCACGGCGCTTTTGGCATGTCGCCTATCTGGTTTACTTGATCAAGAAACATCAGATCCAGTTAGTCCATGCTCACTCGCGAGCATCAAGCTGGAGTTGCCATATTGCCTGCCAGTTGACTAATACCCCAATGGTTACCACGGTCCATGGTCGTCAACCGGTACATGCTTCGCGCAAAAAATTCCATGCGATGGGAGATAAAGCACTGCCTGTTTGCGAAGCAATACGAGAGCAATTAATCAAAGAGCTCGATGTACCAGAGAGCCAGCTGCACATAAGCCGTAATGGGATAGAAACAGGTACCTTTAAACGTAGCGCTGCACCCAATAATCCTAAGCCAGTTATCTCTATTATTGGCCGACTCAGTGGCCCTAAAGGTGAACTTTGCTATCGACTACTAACCGAGTGTTTAGACCTTGACCGATACCAAGTTCAAGTGATCACGGGTACACCGTTGACTGAGCGTTTTAACTTACTGCAAGATAAAGTCTCATTTCCCGGCTACAGCGCTAACGTTGAACAGGTCATGACTCAATCAGATTTGGTGATTGGTGCAGGACGAGTCGCAATGGAGGCACTCCTATGTGGCCGCCCGACTCTTGCGATTGGTGAAGCAAGCTGCGTGGGCATTATCGAACTGGATAATTTAAACCAAGCCATGGCAACCAATTTTGGCGATATCGGCCCACGAGATTTAGCGATAGATTTCCAGCAGATCCCCACTTTGATTGAGCAAGGCCTAAGTCAACCACACTGCGCTCAAGAGATCACTGAACAGATCAAGCTTAACTATGATTTACAAGTGATTGTGGATGACCTTGAAAGCCTTTATCAAACAGTTTATGTCAACAAGTTACAACGAGAAGTCCCCATCATCATGTACCACCGCTTTATTCGTGATGACAGCGAAAAAGGTGTACATGGTACTTATTTGCATGTTCAGCAGCTTGAAAAACATTTTCGGTTGCTTAAAAAGATGGGCTTTGAAACTCTGACCTTCAAAGAGCTCTCTGAGGAGGGGTTTATTCATCGCTTACAACCGGGTAAGCGTTTTATAATAATTACCGTGGATGATGGCTATCGAGACAACTATGACTTGTTACTGCCGCTGCTCAAAAAGTATCAATTTAAAGCCGTGGTGTATGTGGTAACTGGCGAGAATTTTAATCGCTGGGATGTCGAAGTGAGTGACAACCCAGAAAAAGTGGTCCCTTTAATGTCACCGGAGCAAGTTAAAGCGTTACATGACTCTGGATTAGTAGAAATTGGTGGTCATACGATGACTCATCCCTTTTTGAGTAAGCTCAGTGAATCGGAACAACACGACGAAATATTGCGCAACAAACTCGAACTTGAAGCGCTAATCGGAGAGCCACTGACCTCCTTTGCTTATCCTTATGGTGACCATGATGCAACCTCTAAACAACTCGCTCAGGAGCTAGGTTACCCATTTGCCGTAGCAACCAACAGTGGCCCACTTTTGATGCATCAAGATCCCTATCAAATTCGTCGGATTGCCATTTTTCCAAAAACCGATACTTTTGGTCTGTGGCGAAAAGTGAAAGGGAATTATCTATTTAGAAAAATGAACAAAAAATAATAAGAGGTTGGATATGGCTGGCTTTGGTTTAATTGCAAAACTACGCAATAAAATTCGGGTAAAACCTAACAACAGTATTCAAATAGGTAAAAATACTCGTATTCGCTATTGCGACATTTATGTTAATGGTAACAATAATCAACTGATTATCCATGATGGTGCAAATTTAAAAGGTGTCTCCATCGAACTCAATGGCAATAATTGTCTATTAGAAATTGGCGAAAACTGCGTAATTGGCGAAAATTGTTTTTTAT
>JBOFIW010000655.1:0-2022 GCA_051650365.1 Vibrio sp.
GCCATTACGCCTCCCAATAGATAATGCTGTTGTTCAATTTGATCGCTTGCATGTGGCGCTCGATACCTTGGCAGTTCATATTGATATCGAATTTCTTCACATCAACGTCCACAATCAGCAAAGGACTATCACTCATCACAAGCTCACCTTTACCTTTCGGTCTGCGGCGGACAACTCGACCACCGTGTAGCCATACGAACTCGTCGGTTTGCATTCGATTCATACCTCCTCCAATGGGTGAAAAACTTGCTTTATCAATGTAAACGTTGGATTTTTTAGAAACTCAAAATCAGACAACAGTTGCTGATTCGTACCTTTGTTTCCTCTCTGACAATAAGCGCATTTATCATCACGCAAATTCCAACGAGGGATACAGCAACCACAGCCGTCGCACTGTGCGTACGGCGTCAGCCCCGTTAAACGATACACATGGCCATTCCTCTCTTTGCCCACGATGGTCACAATGTCGTGCTTGGTCATCTGAGCTAAAATGTTCTTCACGGCCGACTGACTGACGTGACAAGCGGGGTTTGTGGCTAGCTGATTGGCTGAGCAGTCTCCAAGCTGACGCATCATCGTGAGTACAATCTCTATGGTTTCACTGCCTTTCACGGGCATAACTACACTCCTATGCTTTCCTTTAAGTAATGGTGAGCAGCTGCTAGGTGTTTCGGTGTCAACGGCTCATGGTTTCGTGATGCTGACGAGCTGGCTAACATGATCATGTCGGCAAGTGTTCTCAATTGACCTGTCGTTTTCGGCACAATGGCGTAGGCTGCTTTAAATAACTCTTGGTCTTGAATTCCCCATGCTTGCATATAGCTTTTGATGTCTTCTTTGGAGGCAATTTTGATGCATGTAGGGCGGATCATTCGGCTCCAAATCGGGTTCATGTTCACTTGAGAACGAGCTGCACTCATACGAGTACGCACCACATCGTTACCCAAAAGGAACACGCCACACTTGCGTTCTGCCAGAATACGTAGACCGTTAAGCACATCGTCGGAAAGGTATTGCGCTTCATCAATGATGATGAGGCCATTTGAGCCATCCAGCTCTTGTGCAATTGCTTTCTGCATGCGGTAGACGGTCATGTTTGACGCCTTAATGTTCATGCGTTCGCATAGCTCGGACAAAATAGCGCGAGCGGATTTGCACAGGTTTGAAGCGGTCACAATCCACACATTGTTGTGTTTGCGTTGATACTCTTCTGCGGTCACGGTTTTACCGATGCCCGAGCCTTCATACACCATCGACCAACGGCGCATGGTGCGAGCTAAATCCATCAACTTCCAGATAGTCTCTGAGGTTGGTAGCATCAAGAACTCTGGCTCTTGTAATGACGCATCAGCAAATTCTTCAACTTGAGTACCACGTGTGTTCAACCATGTTTCAAGCTTTTGAAGTTGAGCTTCGGTGTCACCCGTATAAGGCTTGTTATTGAGCAGTTTGCTTAGAATGCCTTCGTCGATATCCGATTCTTTAGCTATCTTGCGGCTGCTCAGCTTCTCACTGTTTTTAACCGTGAGAACTTGTTGAATAATGGGGTTCATTTTGCTTTCCCGTACTGCTGCATAAATGCGTCTAAATCCATCGTGGGTTCAAAATCTGCACCCACTACTTTTTTCTCAAACAACCCATCAAAGTCACTGGTGTTCATTTGATGTTGTTCTGGTGTTCTTGGTAGTTCTGGCGTCATCTGAGTAATGCTTGGAACCAGGCCGCCTAAAGGCTCTGGTTTTTCATGACTACGTGCCAATTGTGCGAGCTCTTCATTCGTTAACTCGACCATTTGCTCTTTAAGCCAAGCGGCATGGTTAACACCTTCGGTCTGGTACAAGTTCTGACGACGCGCTTCGCCTAAATCGTCATAAGCCACATCAGCATAAAGTGGGATTTCACCAATGAACTCACCACGCTCACTGTAGGCATACACACAACCTGTCAGGTCATAAGGATTGAAGCGTAGGTGGACGCTTTGACCGATGTACTCAAACAACAACGGGCTGCGGTAACGGTTCA
>JBOFIW010000656.1:0-3037 GCA_051650365.1 Vibrio sp.
GCAGCAGTTGGTTTAGCCACGCTTTTTCATTAGGGTCGGCAAAGATGCGTTCACGCAGTGCGGCACGATTGAGTGAGCCATCAGGGTGTAAGATGGTTTGCCCAAAATGGCCGGCAATCGCTTTTAATCCTTCGGTTTCCGGTTCAACCACTTCACGCGCGATCACATCGGCATCGACCAGATCAATGCCAAATTGTTCGTGAAATAGGTTGGCGACCGTGGTTTTGCCACTGGCGATGCCGCCGGTCAATGCCACAACAAAACTCATAGCGGTTGTCCTACCCAAACGGTGAAGTACCAATCAATTACCTTATCGCCCCACAGTAAGGCAAACCATCCCGCGATGGCCAGATAAGGGCCAAACGGAAAGGCCATATCAATACCTTTTTTCTGCTGGCGCAATTGGATTAAACCGAAAATCACCCCGACTACAGATGAGAGTAGCACGATGACAGGTAACTGCTGCCAACCCAACCAAGCCCCCAGTGCGGCGAGCAATTTGAAATCGCCATAACCCATACCTTCTTTGCCGGTCAGCAGTTTAAACAACCAATAAATCGACCACAGCGAGAGATAGCCGGCCATGGCTCCGAGTACCGCATCACTCAGTGAAACGGGAGAAAAGCCAAGCAGTGCCAGCGCAATACCGCCCCACAGCAGGGGTAGCGTTAATTGGTCGGGCAGCAACATAGTATCGAAGTCGATGAAGGTAGCCGCAATCAACACATAGCTGAAAAACAGCAACGCCACGGCAAATACACCGAATGGAAAATGAGTGGCAATCATCAAGCTCATGAGCGCTGTGAGTAGCTCAATCAAGGGATAGCGAGCACTGATCGGCGCTTTACAGTGTGAGCATTTGCCGCGCAGCGCCAGCCAACTCAGTAGCGGGATATTATCAATGACGCGAATCGGCGTGTGGCAATGTGGGCAGGTTGAGCGTGGCAAACTGAGAGTGAGCTGTCCCGCTGGTGGTGTGATGCCATATTCAGGAAAACTCGCCGCACATTCAGCGCGCCATTCACGCTCCATGATTTTGGGTAGGCGGTAGATCACCACATTGAGAAAGCTACCGACAATCAAACCAAACAGCGTGGCGAGCACCGGAAACAGCCAAGGGTAGAAGTAAAACAGTTCCATTATATTGCTCTAAGCGAAGTGAGGACGTGTTCAAGGGGCACGCCGTTTGTCGCCATACTAACCCAATACACTCATTAAGTTAAAGATAGGTAAGTACATCGCCACCACCAAACCGCCCACGACTGTTCCAAGAAAGACGATGATCAGCGGCTCAAGAATTTTGCCTAAGTTATCGACTGTGTTATCGACTTCAAATTCATAGATGGTCGCGACCTTGTTGAGCATGTCATCTAATTGACCTGACTCTTCACCGATCATCACCATTTGCAGCACCATTTCGGGAAAAGCTTCGGTATTGCGCATCGCAATGTACATTGGCATACCGGCGGCAGTATCACGATGTACTTCATTAATCGCAGTTTCAAAGTGCACATTGCCGGAGGTTTTGGCAGTGGTTTTTAAACTGGCAAGGATCGGGATCCCCGCGGCAAAGCTGGTGGCGAGGGTGCGGCTGAATTTGGCGATGGAAGCCTTAGCGAGCACATTGCCAATAATCGGAAATTTCAGCCCCAAGCGACTGGTTTTCAAACGGATCTGGAAGGAGTTTTTACGCAGCGCTTTCAGGCCAAAAATGGCCGCGGCGATGGCGATAAATGCCCATAAACTGTAAGCCTGTACCCAGTGTGAGAGTTTCAGCACTTGCTGCGTAAACCAAGGCAGCTCGGCACCAAAGCCTTTAAACATGCTTTCAAACTCTGGGATGACCATGGTGAGCATTAAGTAGGAAACTCCGAGCGCGACCAACACCACCATACTGGGGTAAATGAGCGCTTTGATCACCTTAGCGCGTAGCTGCTCGCTTTTCTCGCGGTAGGTGGCTAAACGCTCAAACACTTCTGGTAAGTTACCTGACATCTCTCCGGTTTCGACTAAGTCGACATACAAGGTATCAAAATGGGTGCTGGCGGTGCGCATCGCCTTGGAAAGCGGTGTACCCGCTTCCACGCTTTTGGTGATTTGTGCCAAAATGGATTTCATCTCAGCTTTACGGTGATTATCGCCCACTAACTTGAGAGCTTGCACAATGGGTACGCCCGTGGTGAGCATGGTCGCCAGCTGCCGAGTCAAAATCGTAATATCTTTACTTTTCACGCGATGGGTTAAGCGTGCCAAGAGAGACACACTGCCTTTTTTCAGTTTTTTGATCTGAATATGCTGATCTTTGAGCTTATCGCGCACTTCGACTTCGGAGATGGCGAGCATCTGGCCGGAGACTTTTTTGCCGTTGCTGTTAATGCCTTTCCAGCGATAATTTTTCAGAGGTAAAGTTTGGGTCGCTTTCATGTTTAGGCTCGTTGTGACAGATTACAAAGTAAAAACTGATTGATAAAAAAGGTTAAAAATAAAGCACGCGTTGCAGTTCGGCAAAGCTGGTGATGCCTTCGCGCAGTTTTTCAAGGCCGGACTCTTGCAAACTCTGCATGCCATTGGCTTTGGCTAAGCTCTCAATGTGATGAATGGTGGCGCGTTGCATGATGGCTTCTGCCAACTTCGTGTTAAACGCCATCACTTCATAGATCCCGACACGTCCTGAATAGCCGCTCGTGCATTCGTTGCACCCTGCGGCATTGGCTTCATACAAGATTTCATCCGGCTGAAATGCAAATTGGCTTTGCAATAGGGCGGAAGGGCGCACCGCGATTTTGCAGTGTTTACACAAGCGGCGCGCGAGGCGCTGGGCGATGATTAAACTGAGTGAAGACGCTAGGTTAAACGGCTCCACTCCCATATTGGCTAAACGAATCACAGTTTCGGCGCCCGAGTTTGTGTGCAGCGTGGAAAGCACCAAGTGACCGGTTTGCGCGGCTTTAACCGCGATTTCGGCGGTTTCCAGATCGCGTATTTCACCGACCATCACCACATCCGGATCTTGGCGTAGAAACGAGCGTAGCGCTTC
>JBOFIW010000657.1:0-4241 GCA_051650365.1 Vibrio sp.
CTACTGCGATGCTATCACCAACAGCTTTTAATATTCAGAATTGGCGCTTTGTTATCATTCGTGACCCTGTTCTTAGACGTCAGATTAGGGAATATGCTTGGGACCAGCCACAGATCACAGATGCCTCTTTGCTGATTGCGTTATGTGCTGATCTTAAAGCATGGGAGAAATCTCCTGAACGTTATTGGTCTCATACTCCGAAAAATGTTCAGCAAATGATGCTACCGTCTATAGCGTTGTATTATCAGGGCAAACCCCAGGTGCAGCGGGATGAAGCATTGCGTTCCTGCGGTATTGCGGCTCAATCATTGATGCTCACAGCTCAATCGATGGGATATGATACCTGTCCTATGGATGGCTTTGATTTTTCAGAGGTAGGGAAGTTAATTCGTTTACCCCCCGATCATATTTTGACAATGCTGGTAGCTGTTGGTAAAGCGGCAGTTCAGCCTTGGGGACGCGGAGGTCATCTGTCTTATGATGACGTTGTGTTAACAAACTGTTTTCCGCCACAGGACTCTCAGAATGAGGGCCATTCCAAGCAAATCGCAGAATTCCGTGCCGGTGTTTATCGGCACTATAAGGGGGCTCATTACTTGGCAATTGGTCTTGCTAGGGAAGACGGAACAAATGAAACCGTAGTTGTTTATACACGATTATATGAACGTGATGGTTTGCCTTTAAGTACCCGTACTCTCAGTGAATGGAATAGTAATGTCACTGTTGAAATGCAATCTGTCCCTCGGTTTGTTTATGTTGGCCAGATGAATGAATGATCTCTTACGGGTAGTCTAATATGCAGGAGCTATTTCTATTATGCATCACGGGTGGCTAATACGATGATTTCGATCAGCCAATAAGAGTGTTTGCCATATTACTCAACCTCCCATCTTGGAGAGGTTGAGGTTCTCTAACCGGTAGGCTGTGCTCTATTTCTATTGTCCGCTGTTACGTAGACTCCTTTTCTTCCTGAATTTCTTTCAATTCAAACAAAACACGATCCTTATTTTTTGTTAGGTACTTATCCAAGTTTTGTAGGATTTTTGCTTTGTAGTCATCGCTGTTTTTCATCCCATCAAGCACCATTGCCCCGATTAGAATTTTTCTCCGAGTGTCTAGCTTTCTTTGCTTCTCCGATTCACGTGATTTGGCGGCTTGAATCTTGGCTTTTAGCTGCTTCTCTTTCTCTAATAGTTTTTCTAGTTCGCTCATAATAAACCCTTTTTATTTGTGCGTTTTTTGAACTATAAAACAAAAGTATGCTACCGTAAAACCCGAAGTAAAGAATGAACAAGGGCGCACTTAGGACTTACAAGCAAGTCGTGCGATTTTTACGCGTGATAACGTAACACTTACATTAAGAGCATATAGCATGGCCATTTATCACCTAACCACCAAAGCCGTTAGCCGAGCAAACGGACAAAGTTCGATTGCGGCGGCGGCTTATCGTTCTGGTGAGAAAATAGAAAACGAAAGAACGGGAGAAATTGCAGACTACCGCCGAAAATCGGAGGTAGACCATAAAGAAATAATCGGCTTTGAGGGTTCACGTTCTGAACTTTGGAACAAAGCCGAAAAAGCAGAGAAAAGAAAGGACGCGACCCTAGCCAAAGAATATGAATTAGCACTTCCCAAAGAGCTAAACCGAGTGCAAAAAATTGAGCTTGCCAGAGAGTACGGAAATTATTTGCACGAACGCCACAAAGTGGCGGTTGATGTCTGCATCCACAAAATAGATTCAGACAATCCACACGCGCACATTCTCACCACGACACGAGAAGTTAAGAGCGGCAACGAGTTAGGCGACAAAGCGGCCAGAGAGTGGAGCGACACCAAACGACAACAACACGGCCTAGCAGGACGAAAAGAAGATTTGCTAGAGGCTCGTCAGAAGTGGGCAGAATGCGCCAACCGAGCACTAGAACGCGCTCAAGTCATAGAACGCATTGATCACCGCAGCTTAAAAAATCAGGGCATCGACCGAGATCCGCAAATTCACGTAGGCGCTACCGCTACCGCGATGGAGCGAAAAGGCATACAGACAGAGCGCGGCAATATCAACCGCAGTCGCATGGACTTGGTCAAACTCAACAATGAGTTGAAGCAGGTCCAAACTCAACGAGTGAAGTTGGGTGTTGCTAAGCGAGTGCAGCAAGCCCGCGCTGAAAAAGTAAAATCTTTGCCAGACAACCTCAAAGATCTAGAAAAGTTTAAGCAGTGGGAAGTGAGTAAAGCGAATTATACCAATGAATTGCGTGTTAAGAGGGCTCAGAAGCGATTGCAAAGGCTTATAAATCAAGTGGAAAGCCGAAGCCAAGCGCATAACAAAATGAAGCCGGTTGCGCCGCAAGGGATGCTAAAAGCGCTCAAGAAGAGCCGCTATGAAAAACATTTCCAAGAGTGGCAACGCCAATCACTAAGCCATGAGAAGCGATTGGCGCAGTTAAAACAGCGTCAGCGAGGCCTAGAACGCTGGAATGAGAAATCCCGAGCCGAGACAACCAAGCGAGTAGAAAAGGCTTTTCCAGAGCTTGGAGCTAAGCAACAACAGCTTGAAGGAAAAAAAGCAGTCAGAGCTGCAGAGATCAAACGCGAGTTTGCAGAAAAGCGGAAAGCTCGAAGCAAAAACCTAAGTCGTGGTTTTAGTCGTTAGCGCTGGATTTTTGTTTGAAACGCCCCCGTTGATTTTTGCCCTGTAAATCGCTCCAAAACCGTCACAAACTTTCAAAGCGTTTTAGGGGTGAATCTGCCTGTCTAATGTGGAAAGAATGGATTCTGGCGCTTCCTAGGGCGTGAGAGGGGCGTTTTTGAGGGCAAACTTAGCGATTTAACATATGACCGATATGGCGCACTCATTTTTAGCATGTATTAACGTAAATAAATGGAGTTTTTTATTCGTTAATGATATGAAATTGGTTGCTTATTGTTTGTGTGTTGTTTCTAAGTCTTATAACCTAAGGATCTTGAAAGTGTCTATACATTCTGACGGATGGAGGAATGCAGGAAGCTTCACTTCGCTCATGTGTTTATGTGGTTCGTGGAAGCAGCACTGGGTGAATAATTCAAATCAACCTTGGCCTAGTGAGTGCAGCGTTATTGGCTGCTTATCCCATCCAGTTATTGGGTGTCGTGTTTATCATCCGGATGTGATTGGAGAGAGAATTGTGCCAATGTGTGATTCATGCATTAATATTCCCAGTAAATTTAGCTTAAAGCTAAACACTGAGATTCCTAGTGCATATAGGGTGGTATGCTGCATATGATAAAATTTTTTATTATATGCAGCAGTGTTGGTTACGTTCCTTCACCCCAATCACATAGTTTGCCGATGATCATAGGGACTCACCTACCGCGAGCCTGTAACTTCAAGTTGTTTGGTATCTCTTGCTGCACCTTAAGATTTTAGCGTTCAACAACTTCTTGCTTAATCTTAAGTTTTTGTTTTTTTAAAAGGATGATTGAGATCAAACGCTTTTGGGATTAATCTCTTTCCCCAGATGTGAAAGAACCGACCCTGCAAGGTCGGTTCTTTTCGGAATACTTACTAGTTTGATCGCTGGGTAAGTCCTTTCATGATAGCCATATCGTTAAAGCACTTCAAGTATTCCTGCACTCTGTTTGGATCAAGATGTTTTGGACAGAACGACGCACATCAGCCACCGACCAAGGGAAGTTCCAAAGGTGGCAGGTAAAGGCACTAATTCCAACTAGGCGTAAAGCCCGATAAAACCGCCCCTTGTAGCTGCTAGAGGGGACAAGCGGAAAAGGAATAACGAGTTAGTGTTGTGAGACCGGAACGGGGGCGTAATAGCCTAACTCACAGCGCAGGGCAGCCCGAAAGGGTAAGAGAAAAAACACCACGGAAAGCGACCAAAACCATACTCGAAGCACTCAAAAAAAGAGGTGCTTTGGGTAGGGGGCGGCGCAGCCGAAAGGTTTTAAGCCTTTTTTCTCTGTTTTTTATATCGCCTTATCGTTTGTTATCATTACTTAATTTCGAGGTTTTTTATGGACGTGCTCAATGCGATTCATCAACGACGGTCGGTAAAGTATTTTTCCTCTTCCTCTCTGATGTCTGAGGAGGAAATCCATCAACTTCTTTCTACTGCGATGCTATCACCAACAGCTTTTAATATTCAGAATTGGCGCTTTGTTATCATTCGTGACCCTGTTCTTAGACGTCAGATTAGGGAATATGCTTGGGACCAGCCACAGATCACAGATGCCTCTTTGCTGATTGC
>JBOFIW010000658.1:0-25086 GCA_051650365.1 Vibrio sp.
AGCCCTTCGCATCATTAAACATTAAATGCCCCTGCGTTAAATGCGTTAACTTGACTTGATTCGTTTGCGATAACGTATTTTACATGCGCTGTAAAATCTTTCTCCACAATTTCGATTTTAGAAGTCAGGATCTGATTGACCATGGCTACCTGACGGATGTAGCTCTCGAATGACTTATTCTGAATTGGGTATCCAGAACTAAAGAAAAGCGCCCTATCAATGCCAAATTCTGGCAGGTAGTAAATACTGCCCTTTTGAGAGTAAATCAAGTTCTCAAGCTTGCCACCTTCTAGCGTCCTGTTTAAATATCCAGTAATTGACTCTTTCATCAGATCAGTGCCTTTTTATCAATTTCCGACTTTATTTGCTCAACAGCGGTTGTTACTTCCGGTGCCAGCGGTGACGTATCTGGCGAGCGAGAAACCATAACTTTAGACATTGCAACAACTTGCTCAGACAGCGCTTTAACTTGATCCATTAAAAATTGCAAATCCGGTTGCGTGTTCACCACATAAAAAGCGCCACTCTCGCTAATGATCAGCTTGCCTGACGAATCCATCTTACCAACACAAAGAAGCGCGGCGTCAGTAACGCTAATTTCCTTGCCTTCTGCGTCCTTTATTGTGGCTATGCCGTTTTTAACTTCACATTCTAAAACTTGCATTCTATCCACCAACGAAAATTGAACCGAAAAATGAACGCTTTTTCCAATCAAAAACGCCATCAATGCCCGTAATTACAGATCCCTGAAATCCCATAAAAATCTGGGGAACGTGGTTTGCAATAAACATTCTGCCGTCTGACTTTATCCAATTATATACTTTTGGCGTTGCAGCTTCAGCAATGGCTATTAGAGTGCCGAATTCAGAGCTTACGGTTACCTTGTGATCATAAAGCCCAGAAAATTTAGTTTTGGGCGTGTAGGTTTTTTTTGCCAAAACCGGAAAGCCCTTAACGCTGCAGAACTCCTGCCCGATAATCAAAAGCCCAGAAGCGCCACTCTGCCCCTTGAAAGTAAGCCCACCATCAGCAGGCGTTAGTGCGCTTTTAAAGCCTTCTGGCATATAGGTAAAATCTTCCGCGCTCAAGCTAAATAGATAGCCGCTTTCTGAGTTTGCGCTAACTATCACGCTTCACCCCCAGATAAATATAGCCATCACTAAGCTCAACAGCTCCGTATTTATCATCGACGCTGTAGGTATAGCCAGCGCCTCTAATTCTAGTCGGCAGAGTATAGCCGTCATAGATAACGTTAAGACCTGTTATTGTTACGCCGTCTCGGCTAGTTATCATTGACAAATCAACCCTAACCGGAAGTCCATCAACAAATTCGCTTAGCTCTTGCTGAGGCAGCTCAGATTCAATAAATTCAACTCTAGAGCCGAGTCTAAACCATTCGATCACATTAGCCCCCTATCTGCCAATTTCCAGACGGCTCGATGATGTCGACCGTCTTTTCTGGTTTGACAGGAGAATACTCAAGCTCTTGTCCAAAGAGAAAAGTTAAATCCTTGGCTATTTCAAGCGTGATCACCTCTTCTGTGTTTGCCGAGTTTCCGCGGCGAGACATGCGCACTAGCCAGCCGTTCGGGATGGCAATCGACCCACCAAAAAACGAAACGCTCGGAGCAACATCAGATCGGCTAAAAATGATATCAGCCACAGAAAAAAGCAAATCAATAAAAATTGAAGTGTCCGCAGATCGAGAAGTTTTAATATCGATTGATACCGTGTTCGCCGCCTGATTTGTTACGTTTGTTCCCTCAAAAACAGAAAGCTGCTTTACCATGAGCGCGGAATAATTCGACATTTCGGCAGGGATAACCGCCCCGTCAAGGATAATCGGCAATCGAGCGAAACTAACATCAGAAAGCTCAGAAGCAACAACGGCCTTTGCTTTTAATCTTGCGATTTCAGCATCATTTTTCGCTTTTGCTTGCTGCGCCTCTTTACCTTCTGGGTAGCTGATAGCCGAAAGCCTGCGAAGTAGCATAGTTTCGCTGGCGCTCAGCACATCAGTTAACCCAACAAGCAAAATTGGAAATTTACCACCTAGAGCCATTTTGCAACCTTATTTTGTGTAGTCTTGCTGGTTCGAGTCAGACTTTGTATCTTCGCCGAAATACTTATCAAACAATCCAACAAAGCTTAACATCGTTTGTCTAACAACGCTTTCAACAAATTCAGGAGCCGTAACCTCTCCAGATTCAATTTTTTGAGTTAGCTCACGGGTGCGCTCAGTTCTTCGGCCTTCCAACGTTTCATCAAGATCCTTGAAAATATTTTCAAGACCTGTAATTGTTGCATTTACAGCATTTAGAGAGGCTATCTCCGCATTAACGGTTAGCTCTTTCATTGTTAGCTTGGTGCCGATGTTCCTATCGTGAGCGCCTTCCAGTCTGCGATCTAGCTCCATGCTCTGCTTGATTTGGTCAGCATTCCCGCCCTTTGCGATATCTTCGAGATATTTCTGGGCGTTGTACTGAGACAGCTTTGAGGATTCAAGTTCACCGCGAGCCATGTATTTCTCAAGCTGGCTAGCTGTGTATCTTGTGCCGGTCATCGCCTCAAAAAATTGCTGCATGTTGGTAGCTCCGCTTTCTGCGATTTTTGCAGCAATGGCGGACGTGATAACGGCGTCTTCATCACCAAGCGGAGCAAGGCGAGCAGAGCGCTCAGTTTGACTCATGCCTGAGGTTGACGCAATGAAGGCCATTAGTGACTGAATTAACCCGTTCTGATCGGTGATGTTTTTAAATTTCTCCATTTCTGGTTTATCAAATTCGGCCTGAAATCCTGCGAGAATTCCGCGGACGTCTGACTGATCATAACCAAGGGACTCAAAAACGGCATTAAGCTGGGCATATTCGCCAGAAGAAACGCCAAAGGCGGCCGCCTCCTTGCTTACATCTCGAATTGTTGATAGGCGAGCCTCCATGCGGCTAACAACCTCATCAGCACCCATAGCAGCATTCATGGCAGCAGCGCCAACGGCGGCAGCGATTCCGATCAGCCCTTTTTTTAGAAAACTCAAACCTTCCTCGCCCCCGTCTTTCATGCCTTTTGAAACGCCTTTTTCCGTGGCTTTTTCAATTTCTTTTTTGTTTTTTGCGGCAACATCTTCAAAAGCTGAGTCCATGCTCTCCTTGACGCGCTGCAAATCAGCCCTATCAACCTTGGGTGCAAGTATTACCTCTGTTCTTGGTTCAGCCATTAGCTAGCCTCTCACGCTCTTTCATTATTGCTAGTTGCTCATAAGCATCGTTAATGGATAGGCTTAAAAGCTCATCAAGTGGGATTTCTGAATTATTGCTAATATGCTTAGCGGCAAAGCCTTCAATTACCACTCTCGGGTGCTCAAGCTCTTTTAGCTGCTCTATCGTTAAAAAAAAAGATCGTCACCAGCATTTGAGCATGCGATCAGAGTTTCAAGGCAAAGTTTCATGCACTCTACCGGCGTTAGGTTTTCAATATTGTTTTTTGAATATCGAATCCCGTTTTTGTCAGGGTGAACCGCGCACAAGCGAAGAACGTCACGATCGGCAATTGGACTAATAGCCAAAAGCTCAGTGAAAACCTGCTTTTTCTTTTCAGCATCAAATTGCTTGAATTCATCAATTAAAGACTCAAAGTCTTTTCCGGTTGTTTGCATCGTTTCGCGCACCAGTCGTAAATAAAAAATAACTCTTAAATACGTTTGGTGCGCGGCCATGCCAGATAAGCCGCGCAACTCCACAATTACACCTCTACGAAATCATGCTTTTGGTTTTTCGGGGTGCAGATAAAATCAATATTTACGTTGAAATTATCGTCACCTTCTGCAATCGCCGCATTCATTGGATCTTGTCGAATTAGCGATTTTTCTTGCACCACTTGACGGCCTGATTCGCTATCAAAAATAGAGAATCGAATGCGCTTTTGCGTTTTGTGGCACTTGTGCAGAAGCAATAGCAAGTCCTTTGGTATTTCACGCAGAACGCCAGCGGAACTTGCTGGGGCTGTGAGATTATTCTTGGTTGGAATGCCGTCAGTCTCACCCTGCGGTGATGCGATTAGGCCGTTCTCGATAGGATTGGTAATCGTCCAGCTAATGCAGTTTGGGAAATGGTAATTTTGCCCGTCAATATCAACTGAGGCGCGTCCAGTTGCAATTTTGATTACAGTGTCAGCCATTTAACTTTTACTCCTTAATAGCCGTGATTGCCATGCGCCAGATTGGCTTAGCATGTTTTACGTTAAGCGTTCCTTTGACCCAAAACTCCTTGTCGGATTTTGACACAACAATTTGGTTTACGCCGTCTGAGTCTAGATAGTTTCCATCAACGTACTCATTAACCTGAGCTTGCAGCTCGTTTTGCAGAGCAACGCGCATTGACTGTACATTCATCGGCATATTGCGAGAGATATAGCCGATCGCGTTTGATTGGATTTTTAGCTTTAACTCTTCGCTAATGTACTTTTCTGTAATTGCATCGCCACCACAGAAGAATCCAGCAAGCTTGGTACCTTCATCTTCATCAAAAAGCCAGAAGGTTAGGCGATCATCAAAATAGGATTCAGCTTGTCCAAGGCTTGAAATAACTTCAATATCCTGACCGCCAGCGTAATCAATGTATTGCTGATTACCCCAAAATGACAGAGTTGATAGAAGCTTACCCAAAGCAAAACAAACGCCGTGACCACTAGTCGCGCTAGAAGATACGCCAGCGCAGCTTTTTACAGCGAAAGCTTTTGCATCGGCCTGAGATTCAAACTCATGAGAAATGACACCATCAAAATTAAATGCCTTCGCTTTTACTTCTGCGTCAGTGAAGTCATTTGATACGTGAAGAGTGAAAAACTTGTTTTCGTTATCTGCCAGAATCTGATCAGTATCATCAAGATTAGCCACTGCAATGACAAAAATTCGGTTTAAGCCGCCATCAAAAAAGGATAAGCCTTCCGTATTTTCTGTAATCGCTGCTAACCCTTCGCTATCGTAAACTTCCGAAATTCCAGCCTGAGCGCCTTCCTTTGGAACTACAACAATCGCCGCTTTGCGCAGATAACTAGTATCTACCTCGCCAGTGCCAATAATTTCAGTAAAAGGCACTGCAAAATTAAGTAAAATTTGATTGGCCACTATCAGCCCTCCGTTAGTTCAAAGTTTTTAATCAACTCTCTGGATTGATTGAAATCAACCTTTTCTGTAATTCTAACCTGCTTCGATACTTCAAAAACAGAATTAGCAAGCCACCGGCGATCCTCTGATTTGTCGTAAGCTTCAATCTTAATGCCTTCAACCTTGGAATCAAAATCAAAAAGCTTTCCAGAAATAAAGCCTATTCCCTCGCGCCCTTCGATTGCAAGCATAGACAGGGTGCAAATGGCCGTGGTTATTTTCTCCTGCTCAGCGGTTATTGATACGTTAATGTCATCATACGTTAAATATATCACGCCGCCGTTCTTGGTTTCACCGGAGTATTCTACGCACTGCATCTCAAAAAGCGCGGAAACGGCATTAATCACATTTTGCTCAAACATTTACAATCTCAGCCTCGATACTTGAGAAGAACGTTCCAGTGTCCACCATCGGCCAGTCAAACCCCTTGGCTTTTGAGGTTGAGCTATCATTGCGCCCGAACTCCTTTCTCTGGATTGGGTTTTTGATAAATCTAATGGCGGCATTTTCTATTCTACGCTTATTTATCTGATCTCCAGAAAAAGCCTTTATCAGCTCCTGAGTAACGATATTAAGCTGGTGGTTGTCGCCTCTTGTCACCGCGTCACTAAAAACGCTGTATTGGGCGTCAAGGTAAATCGCCAGCTCTCCAAGAGTAATATCGGCATTCTTTTTAACATAGCTGCCATTCATGCCAGTATCGCCAACCTTTTTTGTAGGCTCTCGCTTACGGTTAGCCACTTTTGCGCGCTTGTTTTTATCAAGAATACCAACGCGAATTTCCATGCCCTCGACTGCCTTAATGCTAGATTCTAAGAATTTTTCCTCAATTCTTATATTCAGATTAATCATAGCAGCCCACCGCAAAACAAAGGCGGTATCGTGTCTCGCTTTTCAGGCTCTTTCTCTTCGAGCTGACACCCCTCATTTGCAGCAAGTTCAACAATAGATCTCAAGCTTTCGCTTTTTCGAGTTCTTGTTTTATCCCTCTGGACGATAACCTTTTGTGCAATCTTGTAAATATCGCAAGGATCGGCCACTTGGCATTTTGAATACTCAAGCCAGCGCTCCTCCTTTGACGACATACGCAATTCACCGCAAGCCTGTAAAGCATTGTCGATTTTGACTAAATCTTCATTGTTCAGCATTTTGTCACCATAAAAAAAAGCCCCACCAACAGGCAGGGCTTTGAATTAAACACAAAAAAGGCACTTCACACAAAGAGATCACATGATACGCCTTTTAATTGCGCCCTGCAATCAACCGAACGAAACCGGAACGCGAACAATCGCCCCTTTTGCTTCCGCTTCGATGCCAACAGACTCATAGACGAACAGAGAGCTAGAGCTTAGGCCGTGAGCGCCTGACTCCGTGTTGTACTTGGAAGGAGCCGCGCCGTGATGCATTTTCAGCATTGGCTTGTAGTAAAACTCAATATACTGATTTGCACCAGTGATGAATTTTGGCATTTCTTCCATTTGCATGGTGGGGAACGTTTCTGTGATCATCTTGCGACCAGTTACGTCACCAGATTTCTGATCTAAAACATCGCTCACACCGCTTGAGTAGCCCATCAGAACGTTTGCGAAATCACCGTCAGTGATATCGAGCCATTCTTTCAAAAGCTTGCGACCAGTCGAGATAGCCGAAATCAGCTTGTCGATATCGGTAACGGCAATTGTCTGGCCGTGAGTGACCAGCATCGGGTTGTTTGATACGCCTTTGTTGCCAAGCGAGCCAGAATAACCATCTACATCATATTGCTTGTTCAGCTCGTTCAGAATGCCAGCTTCCACGTTGCTCATGTTCGCATTTTTCAAATTGGACATAATGAACTCAACGCCAAGAACGGTCTTAGTGTAACTGAATTCACGAGAATGCGCGTTTGCTTGCGCAAGCTCAGTGGATGTAGCTTTGATGACTTCTGCCAGCTTTGATTCTGGGAATTTCTGAGTCAGGTCATAGCCGATTTCCTTGATGGTCATTTCACCAAGCTGACCGTTGCTGTGGTTTGCTTCTGAACCAATAATTTTGTTAATGAAAGGCATGTAACGCACTTTATTGGTTCCATAAATTGCGTTGTTTGATTCGAGCATTTCATCATTACGATAAAGGATGTTTGCAGGCATTTAGCTTACTCCGTTTTTTCCTTTGGAGGGCGGCCAACGCGAGGGCGTGGCGGCTCTTCGGATTTTTCTGATTTCCCAGATTTTTTAAGATCTGGGCGTTTTTTGTTTTTTTGCCAAGGCAAGGCCATTTAAACCCCCTTACGCACCAGAAGCAGCGCCGCCGCCGAATAGGTCAATGGTGATCGCTTGCTTTTCTGCGCCAGTTTCATCCAAACCAGTAAAGGCGGCTCGGCGAACAGTCGCATTAAGATCATAAACTGCTCCAGCATCGCCAGCAGGAACGACTTTGCCCGTTGCATCAAGCGATACATTGTCACCGCGAGTGAAAACTTTGCCATCAGCAAACACGACAGGAACATCAAGGCCAGAACTGATCACGCTGACAGTTTGATTTTTAGTGTTCAAGTCATTAGCAACAGCAAAGCCAGCAAAGCCACCAGCAGCATCAAAAGGCTTAACGGTCAACTGTCCGTCACCGTTTGATGCATCAGTCTGAGTTGTGGCACAGCCAGCCGTGACCTTTGCTGTATAAGTAGCAGCTTCGATCACGTCAGATTTACCGCGCTTCATGGGATTTCCTAAAATTCCACGCATTATTTTTTTCTCCAGATTAATTAAAAATTAGTGCGGCACTGAAACCACATCTTTCGGAAAAAACCCAGATAAGTAGTTATCTACGTTTTTAAACCCAGTTGAACCGTTACCACCCTTGCCAGTGAAATCGTTAGCGGCCTTATGGCGGTTTGCCAACTCGTGACCATACAGTGAACGCTCGACAAGCTCCCACGCCTTAAAGCCATCAATTTGCGACTCATAGCGCACGCCGAGAATTTCCTTTTCTACGCGCTCACGGTCAGACCTGGTTAGCTGCTCCAGATTCTTTGGAATACTGAAATATTCTTTTGCAGCAGTGGCGGCGATCAGGTTCGAGCGCTCCACAACATCATCTGACTTCACATCGTTACGGATTGTTTTTGATGATTCAGGGAATAGATCGGAATTCTTTTTGATCACATCATCAAAGCTGTTGTCAAAAATTACCGCCATTTGGATTTTTGCGGTTTTTTCACGCTCTTGCTGCTCACGCTCTTGCTGCTCACGGCGAGTATCTGTAATTGAAACTGGCGCTGGGCTTGGAGTAGGCGCAGGGCTTGGGGCGGGATTACTCAAACTCTTAACGTAAGCGTCAAGCTCTGCTTGAGTTGCAAAGGTTTTAAATGGCTCAGCGCCGCCACCGCCGCCTTGTTGCCCATCATCGGCCTTTTCTTGTGGGTTTGAATATCGCCACTTGACCAAATTCATGAATTTCATCGCTTAATACCCTTTCTGAAGTTTTTAATGGTTTCGGAAACTATAGCAGATCCGGAAATAACTTTAAAACCACACTGGCAGCCCCAATCGGTGCCAAGTCCGCGCCGTAGCGCTTCTTTTAGAGTCATGATCTTACCATATTGCAGACCATGACTGTCACGCGCTTTTTTTGCAGATGATGGAAGCCACTTGATAATTACCTCTTTTTGGTTTGATTCTGGCAGTCTTTCAAACTCTTCCATCAGTGCGGTTTTTACCGTGCCAACCATGGTATTTTTAAGATTGGCGGCAAAATCAAGATTCGATTTATTCTGTGACGCTCTCAGTCTGAAAATCGTTTTATAGGCGTTTTTTCTCAAATTTAGCGATATTGCAAATTGAGTAAAAAAGGAGAGCTGAGCCTGCTTTATTCCATAAGCATCGTTAACCATTTGGTCAAAATCAAAGCCAGCATCTAGCAGGATATCCTCTGACATTTCGGCTGGCTCTATAATCTCATTAGCCAAGGTTTAAATCCTCCGCTGACAATCCAAATTGAGCCGCAAGCTTTAACTTGCCTTGATCGCTCAGAGACTGACTGCCGTCAATTAGCATCATCACGTTAGATAGTGAGTCCAAGTTTTCCAGCTCAGTTTCTAGCTCGAAGTCAGAACGCATAAACAGGCTATTTAAAATTGGGCGAACGATTGATAAAAAGTAAAACTCAGTAGCTTTTCGTGTCTGCTTTCGGTCACTTTCGCCAGTGTCGCTCATGGCTGAACCACCAACGCCATTAATTGCCGACATTGGCAATCCCAGATGACCTGCCACCTGTGAATAGCAGAATTCGATTGCCTTGGTCGTTGGCTCAATATCGAAATTAATAAATTCAATTTTTGAACCACCAGAAGCATAACCAGTTTTGCCGCCTTTGACCGCTTGTCCAAGCGCTCTGATTTGCCCCTCAATGATTTCTTTTGCTTTGCTGTCCGATAGTGTTTCTGCTAGTTTTTCCAAGTAGACGATCAATCCCTGAGATGCCTTAACTCCCATTGCCGCGCCGCTTAGCGCGTCATACATCATACCGAAATAAGCAGACAGCAGATCAGTTGCCTCATAATCAGTAAAATCCATAACGAGATTGTCAGCGGTAATTTCTTCATTGCTTACCTGCGCCCGTTTTAGCAGATATGAGCCATCCGAAATCTTGCTTTTTTCAAGGATAATTTGGCACTTTTCAGCCATTGCTTTTGCAGCCCAGTAAACAAAACCGTGAGATTTTGGCGAGTAGCGATCGGACGCTGAACTAAAAACAGCAGCCTGAGTTTTTGAGTCTCCACCAATCGCCATTACTGGCATGAACAGCACCTTTTCATAGGTATGCTGGAGCATTTTTTTTACAAATTTATCTTTGTCTAAATCAAGACCATCAAGCTCAGTAACGTTAAAATTTACAGAACTATCCGCACTCCAAAAAGCCATATTAACCCCTGATTAAAATTTCATCTTGTTTGATACTATACCAGCAGCCAAGCACGCGCTAGCCAGTGAATCCGGTGCATCGTCATTTTCTGCATCAGCGTTGTATTTCAAAATATTGGTCACGTACTGAGTGTTGCACCTGTTAACGACCATTTTCATTCGGTGCGCGGTGTAAGCTGCAACTTTGTATATTTTATTGTGCTTGTTACCTAGTGTTAAGTACGGGAAAGCCCTTACCCCACGCTCTGCGAATAAATCCTCCGGAACCGCTCCTTGTCCATTCTCTTCGTAATGAAACTCTGACGGCTCATACTCTTTCAGCTCTGCGATAACATCATCAATCACAGTGTACCAAGCCTCACGCCATACCTTGCCCCAGAAATAAAGCTCCTTACCCTTAACGCCAATAAATGAAAGCGCCGTGTAGTCGCCGCCTTTAAATGACGGATCCAAGAATGCAAGACAGCGCATTTTTTCATTTGTGCGCACGCTTTCAACCTGTGCGAACGGATAGCCAGCAATCTTATGGTGAGGCTCGCCCAGCCACACATGGCCGAAATATATCTCATCTCGCTCCTGCTCTGCCTGATCAAGCAATTGCTGGTCCTGAAACTCCTCCGGCAAATCAAAAATATTAACGTGCAGGATATGGGCATTTTGCATGTTTTGAATTTTTGCAATTACCGGATCTGTGTCAAAGTTCGGGTTCATCGCAAAAATAAAGCGAGTCTCTACAGTGTCCAGTTCTTCGCGCAATCTTGGCTTATACAGCTTGATTTTGCCGCCGCGGTTTACTGTTGGGAAAAGCACGTTTAACGATTCTTCGGTGAAGTCCTGAGCCTCATCGCCAAAGATGTATTTTACTTTGTGTTTACCCTTTAATTTGTTGACCTGTGAAAACTGGGTTTTACCACCAGTTGACCTGATACCAGAAAAAGAGAATTTCACCCCTGATTCAATGTTAATAATCGAGGTTTTTAAAATTCTGAAATACTGATCAAGCTCTGCCTGTTTTATCAGGTCGGCTACCACTGTAAAAACCGACTCTTCAATGGATGTCATTATTTCGCGCAAAAACAAGAATGTTGAATCCTTGTATTCTGGGTTAAATGACTCTTCTATTAGCCACGCCACGGCAGCAAAGGTTTTGCCTGAACCTCGCCCACCCTTCAAAACTATGTATTTGGCAGCTCTATCACCAAATAAATCACGGTAGACCTTAGGCAAAACAAAGAAAGGCGGCTCAAGATATTGCGCCATTTTGCGCCGTACTTGCTCCTGCCTTAATTTTAATAAACGTATCCGCTCAGCTCTGTGAGTGCCAAATTTAGACACGCACCGTTACCTCAACAAATCCAGCGCCTCCAGATAGCTCACCCTTGTTAATCGAGTCGTACTCAATCCAATAGTCATCCTCAAGCAATCCGCCTTTAACAAGCCCATCCTCAAGCGCTTTCAGGAAGTTTGACACATCGTACTTGCGCCGCGTTGGTGGGCGAAAGGTTAGCGATAGCCTAACTGGTTGTGAGATATTTTCCTTGTGCAGCCCCATAGAGCGAATGAGTAAAATCACATCGCGCTGATAGGCTCTGACTGCGCTCGATTTTGTTAGCCCCTTTTGACCTTTTCTTGGCACATGATAGTGGTTAGTCGTCGGTGGGATCGGCAAGTTTAGATAGTAGCTTTTCTTGTTCATTGATTAGTGCCTCTAGTTCTTCTTCTGATAGCTCTGCCAGCTCGTTATCTTCGTCAATCTTATCAAACAGGCCGTGAACATTTCCAAGCGTTTCAAGCGCTGCCATTGCATCATAGAGCTTGAGCGTGTACTCGTTGCCGAATTCAGTCGGCTTTATTTTTAGCTCTCTTACCGCTAGACCTTGTGTTCTTGTCCATTTTTCGGGAGTTTTAAAATCGCCATGCTCGTCAAAAAAGTCCTTCATGTTGGCATTGGCAATGGCGCACATTCGACCCCTAATTCTTGTCGGCGTAGTAGTCTCAACTTCAAAGGCTGTGGCGGTAACATCGTCTATGGTTTTTTGTACAGTTTCATTTTTCAAATAACTGTATGCAGTTGAAGCTGGAATTTTTAATTTTTCGGCAGCTTGCTGCACGCTATCGCTTCTGAAAAATTCAGTTAAAAAGTCAGCGTGCTTTCTCGATACGTTGTTAGCTTCAACGTAAAACATCAATTTATCTTCGGTAAAGTGGCGCTCTGGCAATGGCTCGCTATCGGCCTGATTTTTGCCTTTTGCTTTTTTTTCTGAAAACTCCTTGAAGCTGGTGGGCTTTTTCTGACGCTCGCGCTCTTTCGCTGTTTTTAAGTGCCGTCCAGCTGAGCTTCTGCTAATTCCTTTCAGGTCACAGAATTGCGTGAGGTTCATGCCCTCACGCTTTTCTAGTTCCGAAAACTCTTTTTGAAGCTCGCCCCAATCTCTGCGAGCCATTATTTAGAGTCCTCAAGCTGCTTGATGTAGATGGCAAGGGCTTTTGCATCTTCACCAGAAATGCAAATCCCATCCTTATCAAATGGGTTAGTTGATATCACTATCGTTGGTTTCGATACGTCCCCCGTTGCCGCCACGCACCCCGTTAGAGCCGAAGTGGTCAGCAAGCCAACCGCGAGGGTTTTGCTTAATTTTTGCAATTTCTTGCTCGTCATTGTGTTGTTTAACATCTTGCACCGCCTTGTAAATTTCAACGCCAACAGCCAGTAAAACCCTGATTTCTGAAATCATAAGCTACCAGCCCAAATCAAAACCAGCCCGACAATTGCATCTTGCACAGTGTCAGAAATTTGAATTCCGACCTCAGCAATGGCAAGAGATACCGCAGCAACTAGCGTTATCACGAATTTGCGATTTTTAAATAGAGATTTAACTTTTTCCACCTTTTAAGCTCTCCACTTGTTTAACGATATTTGTTAGTTTTTCATTTAAATTTTGAATTTCTAAATTATGTTTCTCCTTTAGTGTGTTCATCTCCGCCTTAACTTTATCGAGATCTGATCGCAGGTTGGGGAAATCAGCCATGATCATTTGCGCCTCGATGCCAGTAAGCCTATTTAATATTTCTTGCTGGGTTGTCGCCTGCTTCGTGTATGAATCAACGAAAGCTGAAAACAGGATAGTAAACACTATCCCGAATCCAGCGCAGCCAGTTGCCCAGATTATTTGTATTTTTGTAACTCCAAGGCCTGAATTTTCGGACATTGGCGCTACTCGTAAACTTTGCGCCAGAACTCCTGCCTTACATCAACATGAAGAAAGCCCTGTTTTACGTAACAGCCAAGCCCGTAATAGTTCGGAAAAGTGTCATTCAGGAAGTCGTAAACATCTCGCGGCGTTGCCTTGTTACAAACTATGTCAGCGGCACTGCCGAGTAAATGCTTAGATTTAGTTTTGCCACCAACTTTTTTGTTGTGTGATTCGCATCGTGTGCCGCTAGTAATCACCACCGAACCGCCAAAGCGCAGCCGAACAAGCTCGAGAACCGCCTTTAGTTCAGAATTTGGAATAACCTTGCCGCAGCATTTGCACCCGAATTCCTTATCCTTAAAGTTTTTAGAATCCATAATTTAGCCCCTTACTCACTGAAATATTCTGAAACATCGGATAGATATAAACCGATAGTTTAACCGCCATCGTGATCAATGCGCAAAGTCGCGCATTCAAAAAAGTTAAAAGGGAATATTTTATGCAAACTTTAAATACTGATATTCAATCACTAGGCGGCTTGCAGTTCGTGGCATGTGGATGGATGGCTTCCATTTGCTTTCTGAATCACCACCGAAAGTAGCGAAATAAACGGGTGTTCCTGATGGTGGGCAAGAACAATAATCCGAACAGCCGCATTCGTCTGAATGATTGAACAGGCGAAATGTTTCGCGCACGTAAATAATATCGCCTTTCTTAGCAGGACATTTTGCTAATTTTGAACTGATGCAATTATTCATCGTTTGACGATGAGTGAACCCTAGACCTAAAGCCCACTTGCCAACCTTGAAGCCCATAAGCTCACTGAATGAAAGATTTTTTGCAGGTCGGCGCGTCACCACCTTATCGCCAGCAATTAACGCTTTAACCATGTCAGTGTTAAAAATCATTGGGACTACTTTCATCTCAAATTCTTCCCTTGTTGTATTGTTCGCACAGCAGCACAATTAGCTCGCGCTGAGATTTGCACCCGCTTTTTACGAGCGCATCAATGAAGGCCTGAGCCTCTTCTTTCGTTAAATTGGCATCGACTCTAAATTTACCAATTCTGTGATTGTTTGAGTCTGGATTTTTCATAGAATCGTCCGGACGATTAATTTTCACTTAAAAGCTCTCGAAGCTTCCGTTCTTGAGCAGACCAGGCAGCAGAACGAGCAGACTCAGCAGACTCAGCAGACCAAACAGCAGACCAAACAGCAGACTCAGCAGCAGACTCAGCAGCAGACCAAACAGCAGAACGAGCAGCAGACTCAGCAGCAGACTCAGCAGCAGACCGAGCAGCAGACCGAGCAGCAGACTCAGCAGCAGACCAGGCAGCAGAACGAGCAGACTCAGCAGACTCAGCAGACTCTCGTAAATCTGGGTCGTTAGTCTCAAGCCACTGGATAATTAAGTTGTAATCATCTTGAGAGCAGTATTTTGCTATTTTTTCGATATTTTGCATTGCGCACCAGCATGCGAACTTGCGCCAAATTTCATCATGCTCTGATAGCGCTGGAACGCTTGATATAACCCATAGAGTGTCGTCCAAGTCGTTGCTATCGAGGATTGAAACGAGAGGAAAAGGCTTTTCCATATCGGCATTAACGCCGCCATTAGCCTTTAGAACTTTAGCCCAGCCATTTGCGCAAGGTTCTGCGTTTTTGATTTGTTGAAGTGTCACAGTGATCATTTGATTTTCCTTTTTTGTGTTTTTGCTATTGGTTATCCAATTGCTGAAATCAAGATAAAAAAAAGAGGCCTAATTGTCAAGGCCTCAACTTTACTTTTTATCAATTTATTTTTGAAGTTTCGGGAACATGTGCTTAATCAAAAGTTGGCGAGAATGCTCTTTTGACTCCACGCAGCCCATGTAAATCGAATTAGAGAAAAGTCGCACGGCTTTTTCTTTCATATCCTGCCGAGCATAAACCGGAACTCCTGACGCTTCGCTCAATATCCAGTTATCAGTCAGACTCAGCGGCTTTAGCTCCTGATAAATATGGTCTGGATCCTTACCCTCTTGCTGCATCATCATAATGACCTGGGCGCGTGATTTGTCAGCTAGACAGACCTCGTATGGGTCAGCCATTGCCATTGCTCGCAAGTCGGCCTCAGCTTGCAGTGAGCGCTCAGAGCGCCCGAAAGTTGAAAGTCCTGAGCAGCCAGTTAGCGCGATGGCTAGTAATAAAATTAGCGTTTTTTTCATGGTTGTTACTCCTTTTTGAAAATTTGAAAATTTTTGCCAGTTTCTAAGCTTCTGTTTTTCCTGAAAAATGCTTTTGTTTTAGCAATTTCAGATTTTTAAGCTTTGGCAAACTGGCAATTTTGCCACTTGTTTTGCTGAGAATTTCCGAAAGAGCGGGAAAGTCTTTATTAATCAATACTTAGCTTTTAAATCCCAATTTTGTATTTTTTAAATCTTGAAATCATCAAATCAAAGATTTCTTGGCGAGCCATGTACACAACCTCTTCATCATGGAAAAAGAACACGACAAGTCTCTCTCCATTAGCAGTGAATGCAGAAGCATCAAATCCCCTATCGAAGTACTCACTGGTTGAAATTTCAGTCACCATTAGGCTCGCATAAAACGCTCCACCCTTTTGCTTAGTTCCCTCTATGGCCTTTTCGACTGGCAATCGCTTTGTAATATCGAGCTTCCCAAGAGCCCTAACAACTGTTTTTGATTCGGTTCCGCATTTTTGCCCTTTACCCAAAAACTGAAAACTACCGCAAATTGAGCAAATCCCAGTTTTTGAACTAACAGCGCCATTGCATCGAGAGTTTGAGCAAACGGTGAAGTGCTCGCCTTCAAGTTCGCTCTGTGTTTTGGTCAAATTACTAAGAAAAGACCGTAAAAATGATTTAATTCCCATGATTCACCTTTTATGTGTGTTTAATATGCCTTAAATTCAAATCCTCCGCTTCGCCACGGCGTTTTTATGCATAGACCAATGCGAAGGTATTACCCATTAAATAAAATCGCTCTAAAGCGCTCCTAGCTCGTTTTTTAAATCCTCGATTTTCTTCAAAGTTGATGCCATTGCCTCTCGTGATACGCTTGGGCTTTTTTTCTGTTGCTCCAGCAGTGACTCAAGAGACTTGATTTCGGATTCAATCAGAAATCGCTTATCCAGTGGTATTGTGTGCTTTTCCGGCTTGTCCAATCCCTTCCAAGCAGCTTGCTTTCTAAGGTTCATCTTTGCGGCTGAGATGGCGTTTTTGTACTGCTTGCCTTCTGCGTTCGCGTAGTCGATAAAAATCTTTAGTTCAGACTCAAAATTAAAATTGTGGTGAAGCTCTGACTGTGCCCACTCGGAAAGCTCATTAATTTCATCACCAGTAAAAAACAAAAAAACAGGGGGCGTAGCGCAAGCTTCGCGCGCGCTCTCTCTCTTTTTTTTCTTTTCTATATCTAATTCTAATTCTTTATCTATATCTAATTCATGACATTCAATGACACCGTCAGCAGACGTCATGACACCGTCAGCAGACGTCATGACACCGTCAGCAGACGTCATGACACCTTTAGCCCCTATCCAACTTCGCATAACTGGGCTATTTGTCATTGATTTGTCTAGTCTTTTGGCAAGTTTCAGGCAAGTTATTGTATTGTTTGAACACTCAAAAAGCCCGATAGAGACAAAATACTTCATCATTTCCTCGACCTTTTGAGTCGTAGATCCAACATTTCTTGCTATGATTCTTGCGTCATGCTCAAGCTCGAAAGTTAGGCAGTCCTTGTCAATCTTTACGGCAATTAGCTCCAAGCAGTACCAATAAAGTCCGTAACCTTCGAGTCCATAATCAAGCAAAACATTTTGCAGTTTTGCATCTTGATTAGCGTCAGTGTCGTGTTTAAACCACTTCATGTTTAACCCTTTTTGCTCTCAGCCAACCCAATGATTGACCTTGATTTAAGTCGCGCCAGCTTGCAGCGCTCGACCATTTTTTTGATTTTCTCTTTTACTGACTCGCTCACGTTTAATTTTTCGATTTCCTCCGGTGATAGCCCAAACTCAGCGAGTTGGTTTTCGAGGTAAAGATTTGCGTTTTTTCGAGCTTGCGAGTATTCACCTAGCTCAATGTGTCGCAAATAGATGTTTGAGTATTCTTCCGCGACTCGTTCTGCATCAGCTTGAGAAAATCCAGCTAGGCGAGCCATAATCCACCCAATATCACTACGCTCACCCCTGCGGCCTGAGTAGTAGAACTTAGGGTAAGGCTTAGCCTTGCTATGGATACCCTTCATCGCTCACCTTCTGGCTGAAAAAAGCGGCATGAGTCATGCCAATTGCATCAAGAATTTCGCCAAGTCTAACTAAGGAGAAATTGCCTTTTTTGCACCACTCGTTTACTTGCTGGCGAGTGATCCCCATCTTTTTTGCAAGCTCAGTTTGTTTCATTCCCTTGCTTTTTAATGCCGCTCGAAGCAGTTCGCCATTGTTCATTTCTTTAACCCTCGGCGCTCTGCTTCTTTGAGAAGCTCTGCCCACGTGTATTCAATTCCGTTCAATAAAAAAATCATTAAATCCACCTCTTGCTATGAAAGTGAGGTAAATGTAATTCAAAAAAAAGTAAAGTTCAACTCTTTACAATCAATTTTAATTTTGCTAATTTTCATATCGTCAAAACAACACAAAAAAGGCAAAAACATGAAATTTTTCAAAGCGACAATTCAACCAAAGAAATCACACCCAGATAACCCAGAAGATTTGGTTTTCTTTTCTGACCAATACGCCACTGTTAAGGCTTTTCAAGACGACCTCAAAAAGCTGATGGAAGAAGAGGACGAAAATCACGCGTTCTGGTTTGCGCCAAAGGTCGAGCGAATTACCGAAGAGGAATTTAAGGAAAATCAGCCAACCGGTGACGTGCAAGATTTGCCTGGCGTTGGCGAAGAATTAGCGGCGGCTAAAGAGCAGCTTGCTGAAATCGAAAAACAGATCGAAGAGGTAGGCGCTGAAATTAAAAATAGCTCCACCAGCAACGCTCAGTATTATTGGTTTGAGTACGTGAAAGGCAACCCGATCGTGATGCGCGTTGTGAAAAACAAAAACGGAAAATTCAATATCAGATATCGATTCGAGAGCGATTTGTTTATCGAAGTCGATAAGGAATTTGAAAAGAAAGAAAACGCCATCATTAACGTGTTCGGCTATGTAATTAACGATTGCATGGACAGTCCTTCACCTGAGCATAACGCGATTATCAAGGGCATTGGTGGGCGCGATCCTGAAACTGCAATTCCTAGCGCACTAATGAGCGATGATGAAGTTTCTAAATATTTTGGTTCGGCATCGATCGAGGAAAAAGAGGAATCTTGCGGCGGCTTCAATGATTGCGGAACTTGCCCATCTTGCAAATTGAAAGATTTCAAGCCTTGGGAGCAAGATAAGACCGTTGAATATAAAAAGCTTTATGGCGCGTTGGTGGATGTTGCCGCTAAATATAAAGGCGATAGCATCCCTGCAATTTCTGACTGCTACCGGACTTTTATTGATGGGATTATCTCCTATATCTCAATCGACCGATTTAACGAGGATGCGCTTGTAGAGAGGGTTTCTCTTGTTGAAAATCCGCACAACTTCACCAATGAGGCCAGCGTGAAATCGCTGCTCATGATGGCGCACCCAGAAAAAACGGAAACAAAGAGCGAGAGATCCTCTATCAAACCAGATGAAACCAGAGATTCTGGAGCTTATGCGCTTTGCCATTTGATTGGCGAGTCAGCGCACAAATCAAACGAAATTATTGATTTAATACACGGCGCTCTTGATGGGTGCACAGAGGAGGTGGATTTCCACGTCGTGTGCGACACATTAATTGATTCGGCAAAAAGGGGCCGTCTAAAAAGTTTTTCTCAGATAGATACAGTAGAGAAGCTGAGTAACTTTTATTTCGCCTTTGTTGACCTGGATAGATTTGATCGAAAAGAGCCTGCGGAACTCCCACCAAGAACAGAAACCGCAAAAGATCGCTTAGCCAAAGTTTTTAATGATTCAGATGGCGTTAGTCAGTCCGTAACCGTTCAATCTGGCGAAGAAAATCACAACAACCCGATTTCAGCTACTGAATTAAAAGAAAAATCCGACATTGATAAATTCACCGAAAAAGTAGGTGAGGCTATCGAGAAAGTTGCATCTCTTTCGGACGAAAATGACCTTGGTTTTGATTTTGGAGATTCACAGGAGACGCCGAAAGCTCAGGATGATAAATCAGATTTCGAAAAAATGATTGAGGAGTATAACGAAAAAATCGAAGCGCTTGAGATTGGACAGACGATTGTTTTTGAAGATATGCCAAACGAGATTTACCACGCCGTTGTAGGCATTAGTTCAAGCAAAATCAAAGACGCCATGATTTCTATGATGTACTACAACGCCAAGCACAATACGAAAGAAATTGAGCGCGAAAGCGGATCACAGTTCGATATTGGTAACGTTTTCCATTCGATTTGCTTGGAGCCAGACTTAACAAGCAAGGAGTACATTTGCGAGCCGAGCGGAGAAGGCGTTCCTCAAAAGCCAACTACGCCGCAAATTGAAAAATACAACGAGTGGGTAAAACTTGGCTCGCCTGAAAAACCGAAAAATCCAAAGGCGTACCCCACTGACTTGATGTTCGAGCGTTGCGGATTTTGGAATGACTTCTACGAAACGACAAACGGGCGCTACCCTGTCGCCGCTGACGATTGGAAGCTGGCCGAGTCCATGGTCAATTCAGCAATGAATGACGAGGATGCAAGCAAGCTGTTGCGCCACCCTGCGCGCCGTTGTGAGACGTCTTATTTTAAGCGCTGTGATACCACTGGCATGATCATTAAAGCTCGCCCAGATATTGAGGTTGGTCGAATTATTGGTGATTTGAAGTCAATCGCGTTTCGCGGAAGCTATGACGAGAAATATTTAATTTCTGCACTCAGAAAAGAGGTTTTCAATCGAAACTATCATCTCAGTGCGGCTATGTATCTCGATATCACCGGTAAAGACCAGTTTTTGTGGATTTTCACAAATAAACAAAAAGGCTATCACTGGACAGCCACAGTGCGCGCAAGTTCTGAGATTTTAGAGCGTGGTCGCGAGCTTTATCTCGAATACAAGCAAAAGATTTCTGACGCTTACACTTCTGGAAAATGGCCTAAGCCTGAATCAATCCAGAGCAAGCGAAACCCAGAAACCGGAAAAATTGAACTCGCTGAAATTTAGACTTGAATCCATTGTTGAACCCGTATAATATTATTTTATTGTTTAATTTTCGGGTTCAATGAAATGAAAGATTTTGAATTGCTTAACTACAACCCTGAATCTGGCTTGGTTTATTGGTCTAGTGACAGAAATAACAAGACAAAGGCTGGGGATCTTGCTGGTGGTCTATGCGATAAAGGCTACGTAAAGGTAAAGGTTAACGGAAACACGTACGGCGCTCACGTCATAGGATGGTTTTTGCATTATGGCGTGATGCCGACTGGAGATATAGATCATATAAACGGAGTTAGATCTGATAATAGAATTTGCAATCTAAGAGATGTTTCTTCATGCGAAAACATGAAAAACAAAAGGCTTTATAAGTCAAATAAAAGTGGAGTTTCTGGCGTTAGGTTTGTGAAAAGTAGAAACGAATGGGTTGCCACTATAGGAGTCAACGGCAAAAAGAAAACTATTGGCTACTCAAAGAGTTTTGAAGAAGCAAAAAAACTAAGGCTTGAAGCTGAGATAAAATACAAATATCACAAAAATCACGGTAAAGGTAATTAAAATGGCAGATTTAATTGAAAGACACACATCTAACGATGTTATTTTCTCTTCAAACTCAATATCTCAGGTGACTCAATTTGCAAACCTAATGGCTGACGGGAGATCAATGCTCCCTGTCCACTTGCAGGGCAAGCCGGCTGACTGCATGGCCGTAGCCCTGCAAGCTATGGCTTGGAATATGTCACCGTTTGCCGTTGCCCAAAAGACGCACATTGTAAATGGTACGCTTGGATATGAGGCGCAGCTCGTTAACGCCGTTATCTCAAGCTCGCGCGCAATTGTTGGTCGATTCCACTATCGCACAATTGGCGACTGGTCAAAGTGGCAATATAAAAATGTTGGTACAAACGGAAAAAACAAGCACTCGGGAATTAATGAACGAGGACTTGGCGTTCAGGTCGGGGCAATCCTTGCTGGTGAAACTGAAATTACATGGGATGATCCGCTATACATCGAGACGATTCAAATCAGAAACTCGCCTCTTTGGCAGTCTCGACCTTTGCAGCAAATGAAATATCTAGCAGTTAAATATTGGGCTCGAATTTACTGTCCAGAGGTAATTCTTGGCGTATACACACCAGACGAGCTAGCCCCAGAACCAGCGCAAGCCGAGCGAGAAATCAACCCCATTCGCGGCGCAAGTATCGACACTGACAATATCACGGTTGATGATGTTTTTAGCGAGCCAGCGCAAAGCATAGAGCAAGCTCACACTGTGAATGTTGAGCCTAACATTGATGACGTTTTCGGAAGTGATGATTTTCTAGCTCCACGCAGCAAAAAAGACGAATTAATGGATCTGGTTAATTCTGCAAATTCACTAGATGAGCTTTTTGAATGCGGAACTTTCATCACCGAAGCTCTGGAGGTTGGGGAAATCTCGGAAGATGAGCGCCTTGAATTAAAAGCTGCGTACCAAAAAACTAAAAATATGCTGGGGTGATAAATGAACGACTCACATTTGCTTTATTACGTCACAAAGGACGGCGTTGAGATTCGTGGGATCAAGTCACTGGCTAAATACTGCGGCGCAAAGGAGCGCCGCCTAACCAGCCGAATTTTTGATTTTCAAGACGTACACAAGCTCACTAGAGCCGAAGCGGTAGCGGTTGCCGTTGAGCTCGAGCTGAAACACAAGGGCGAAAACTCAAGCCAAAAGCGAGTCGCTGCCATGGTAAAAAAAGTTAAGCAGGACGGGCTAAACCAAAAACGCCAAGCTAACCGAGAAGTCATGGCGAGAGCCGAGCTAATGCCTAACCTTTGGCGCATTGCGCTTGGGATTCGAGCTGCATCAAGTTGTGCAATGGATCCGAACCAGTATTTTCGCATTAACGTTTAGAAGCCGAATAAAACAAAGCCCCTTTCGGGGCTTTTTCTTTTTGGTTTACTCCTGAGTTTCTGGAGCTGGCTCAGACGGAGGCTCAATCCACTTTCCTTGATCATCGAGAATAAATTCAGCTTCGTGAGGCATCGGCTCAATGTTGGTGAAATTCTCGTCAGGGATGAAGAAATCGCCAGTGAAATAACTCATTTTTTGGCTAGAATCCCAAATTGGAAGCTCGTACCAGTCGTAGCCAATCTGCCAAGATTGCTGAGAGTCAATAAATCGCAATAACTGACCTTTCTCAACCTTTGGCGGCGCAATCTGCGTGAATGCCCGGCGGTCTACTTGCTCGCTTAGAATCGTAGTTTCAAACGCTCGGCCGTTTTGCTTGTCGTAAAAAACACGTCCGCGATCATCTTCAACGTGAACCCACTGATTTAGCTCAGTATCTCGAATTGCAACTTTTCCGGAAATCTTGGTTACGGCGTCAGTGGTTAGGCCGTTAGGCAGACCAAGCCCTTTTTCGGTCATGTATTCGCTTGATCCGATGAAAATTTTTGTGTCCAAATCCCATCCGTAAACAGTGATTAATTTGCTTTCTTGAAAAATCATAATTATGCCTTTTTGATGATGAATTTAACTGCAATGTTATCTACTAGGTTTTTTGCACCTGTGTTTTTATTTATAGTAATGATCGGCGCGACATACTCTGTAACCCCTGTCCATGCCTCACTAGCCCTGAATGAAACGAACTTTCCCTTTACATCAGAGCTTGCTGGTAGGCTGGCAATAGATCCTCCAGATGCCGAAGAGATATAAAAAGCCCCCTCGGATGATGATGGTTTTGTGTTTGGAACAGAAATGTCAAGTCCTCCAGATATATTCATGGTTCCTCTACCATGAGCATGTGGTGACTGCTCAGCGGTGTGAGAGTGAGCTTTTACAGCCTCAGCTTCAAAACTCAAAACGGCCCGGCCATTTGGCGCGTGTTTCAGTATCATTCCTCGCGTATCTGGCAGCTTTCCTGATGGAAACAAAGCGCCCATTTTTGGATAAACGAGAGGATCGAACGATTTTCCGTCCAGCTCTGTGTGTGTTGGTGGAATAACTTCGCCTAGATACATCTCGACGCCACCAGTCTCTAAGTACCCTAGTCGCTGCCTTGTGTACTCAAATAAAGTGTTCACTGAAAGGCTAAACGTCTCCGTATCACCGTCAACCGCGAACAATAGAGAGCTGTCAGCCTCATCTAAATTTCGCAAGTCGCTAATCGTTAATTCTATCGCCACTATTGCGCACCTTTTATAAAGTTGTATTCAACAAAAATCCCAGCCGCCTCGATGCTTTTTAACATCATCTCGACCTGGTTTAGAGTGTACTGGCTAGTTGTAGCTTTTAGCATCAGATAATTTATCGCCCCACCAGAATCCTTTGCCATGACCGTATCGCCGCTTATCGTTTTCATTCTTGCCAGATTGCTGGGCTCTTGAATGTTTATAATTAAGTGGGCTGGATTTGGAGATTCAAAAGTAACTACTGTTTCCGCACCAAGCGCCGCCTTGATTAGAAAAATTATAGTTTCGTAGGTAGCTAGAGTTTCGTGCGAATCAATTATTTGATCGTAATTTTCTGCAAAAAACTCACGGTCAAATCTAATTTGAAAGTCTGTAGCGTTTGCATCGGCAAGCGTGTAACCCAGAACCTTTGAGCCGTACACTTTCTTATCCATTTCAAACAGAGCAAAGCCCTGATTTCTGGATTTTGCATCATTCCAAACATTCAAAAATCGCTGACCGCCTTCTGATTTTCTGAATAATACCGTCATGCGTCCACCACTATGATATTTTCAACGTTAAGAGTGGCGGTGAACTTGTCTGTGTATTCAGACTTGTAAACATTGCTTGTGAAATCTGGCTCGCCTTGTATCTTGCGCTCACCAACGATAGATGAAGCCCAAGGCAAGTCTGATTTAGTTAGATATTTCTGCGGTTCAATATCTAGGCCTAGATCATTGCGAGATTCAAAATTCTCAAGAAAAAGCTTTCTTATATCAATAGCCGGCAACTCAGAAATGTTGCTATTTCTAGACCGGATTATCGTGTACTTAAATTCAACCGTTTTCTCAGTTGGAATTGACCACTTAATTTCAAATGATTGACCATTTGATAACGGAGCTAGCTTTGAAATTGTGCCATCCGTCCAAACTCCACCAACCGCACAATATTTGATAATATCGTTGGCAATTGACTGATCTAAAACTGAACCGTCCGAAGTGTAATCAAGACAAATAGCAAGAATTCCGCGCGTCTCCATAGTAGTCGCACGAACGCTACACTTAAACCCGTATTTATCGAAAAAATGCTGAATGATTCGATCGTTTATTGGCGTTGGACGCTGAATTTTTTCATTTTTCAACGTGATGTAATCTTTGATTCTCTCAAAGGTCTGAGCGTAAAAAGCCTGTTGCTGGGCGTCCACCTGAGCCGCGGTGTAGTAAAGCTCATACTCTTTAGAGCCTCGAAACCTGTCCTCGGTGAGAGAGCTGTCAGCCCACTCCTTGACGTGCGCTTGATAGTAGTTAGCCATCATGGTTTGAATATCTACAGGCTGGAAGCCCTTCGCATCATTAAACATTAAATGCCCCTGCGTTAAATGCGTTAACTTGACTTGATTCGTTTGCGATAACGTATTTTACATGCGCTGTAAAATCTTTCTCCACAATTTCGATTTTAGAAGTCAGGATCTGATTGA
>JBOFIW010000659.1:0-1393 GCA_051650365.1 Vibrio sp.
AAATATCGGTGTTTGGACTGTCTTTGAATTCCTTTAGAAAGACCTCTGCCTGCTCTTGAACCAGACGCTGCTCTTCAATCAATTCTTGGTTACTGCGAATGACACGATGCACTGACGAACGGGAGATATCAAAGCCATCTTCTTTAAGCTGGGTCGCTATCTCATCCAGATTCAGTTTGTCTACGGTGTACATCTCAATGACGCGCTCAAGCAGCCCGTGCAATTCCACCTTTGAGCGTGGGGCCATGGGGTTTCCTTCTTATTATTTTAGTGAGTTTGAAGCTTATCCCTTGATGGTCTTATTAACTTCCGTTCGGCAGATGTCAGCTAAATAAAAGGCAGAATTCAATCAGGGTTCAAACACAGTTCAACGGAGCACATCATCAATGAAAGGCTTTCTCGATGCGCTGCATAACACCACCAAAGCGATTGATGGACTGCCAGAAACACTGGCTCCATTTGGCTTGCAGTGTGTGCGCGACAACATGAAGAACGGCACCTTTAAAGCCAACTCTCCGCTGACCAAAAACACCAAGAACGCAGGCGCGAAACCACTGTTTGATACGGGTGAGACCTACGCGTCACTGACCTACCTTGCAGGCAAAGACGAATACCGTGTGGGAACAAACAAAGCTCACGCACCGCTAATTAACGATGGCGGCGTGATTAAGGCCAAGAAAGCCAAGCAGCTCGCCATTCCAGTGAACAAGCAAGTAAAGAAACGCACTGAGGTGTCTGGGGTGCGTAAAACGCTTGAAGGCTTAGAACGTCAAGGGTGGAAGATTTTCTACCGCCCTCATTCGATTATGGGGCGAGCGCCACTCGGTGCGAAAGCCTTTGGTCAGCGAGTCAAAACCAAAGCGAACCGAAATAACAAAGGCGCGGATAAAGGCGTGTTCTATGTGCTGTATATCCGAACGCCACAGGTCAAAGTCTCCAGTCGCGAGTTCATGTACTTAAGCCCTGAGCAACAACAAGAGCAAAGAGAGATGGCATTAGAGCAGTTAAAGGCAGCGATTCAATGAAAGTGATACGAGCATTAGAGAAAGCACTAGAAGAGGCGCTTGGCATGCAGGCGGTGGTCGAACCGTCTAATGCCATCGCCCGAAAAGAAGTGCGCGTGATGTTTAACGGCATTCGCGGTTTGAACCGCTTACCCCTTGCAGTTCAAGGCTCCTACGTCCCTTATGAAATGTTGGTGGATGTAGTGATATCTGCCCGCGTCAGTGGTGGTAACACGCAGTGCTTCTTATCCAGTCAGCAGATGCAGCTCAATCTGTGTATGACCGACTTTCTGGCCAATGACTTGATTGTGTTGAAAGACATTGGTGAGGCGCTGCCCGTTGGCTTTGGAGGATGGAATGAACGATTAACCATTGTGGGCGATGCGGAG
>JBOFIW010000660.1:0-2006 GCA_051650365.1 Vibrio sp.
TCAGTAATGGAATGCCGGGGTTTACCTTAGTTGGGTTGCCGGAAACCACAGTGAAAGAGTCACGGGATCGGGTGCGTAGCGCGATCATCAATTCTCGATTTGAGTTTCCGGCGAAACGCATTACGGTCAATTTAGCACCAGCTGATCTGCCCAAAGAGGGGGGGCGTTTCGATCTTCCAATAGCACTCGGTATTTTGGCTGCCTCGGATCAAATAGCGCGAACTAAGCTTGAAAGTTGCGAATTTATCGGTGAACTGGCGTTATCGGGTGAAATTCGTGGCGTGAAAGGGGTATTGCCTGCCGCGCTCGCAGCTAATCAAGTCCATCGCTGTTTAGTGGTACCACACTGTAATGGCGATCAGGCGGCGTTAGTCGGGAGTGAGCGGCATAAATCGGCGCAGAGCCTACTCGAAGTGTGCGCGGACTTGTGTGGTCAGAAAACCCTATCATTGTTTCAAAGTTCGCCTAGTGTGCAGGAAGTGAGCCATACGCGCGATCTGCAAGACATCATTGGTCAACAGCAAGGCAAACGTGCGTTGGAAATCGCTGCGGCTGGCAATCACAACCTGCTGTTTCTCGGCCCTCCGGGGACGGGGAAAACCATGCTCGCTTCACGGCTGTGCGATTTACTGCCAGAAATGAGTGATGAAGAGGCGATGGAAACAGCCTCGATTGCCTCTCTCACGCAGCAAGAGATTAACCAACACAACTGGAAGTTGCGCCCTTTCCGTGCGCCGCACCATTCAAGCTCAATGGCGGCTTTGGTCGGGGGTGGTACTATTCCTCGCCCCGGTGAAATTTCTCTTGCCCATAATGGACTACTGTTTTTGGACGAAATGCCGGAGTTTGAGCGTAAAGTGCTCGATTCACTGCGTGAACCGCTGGAGTCTGGTGAGATCGTGATTTCTCGTGCACAGGGGAAAACCCGTTTTCCGGCGCGCTTTCAATTGGTCGGGGCGTTAAATCCAAGCCCCACTGGCTACTATGAGGGCAGTCAGGCGCGTGCTAATCCGCAGAGTATTCTGCGCTATTTGAGTCGGCTCTCTGGCCCTCTGTTGGATCGCTTTGACATGTCGATAGAGATCCCTGCGTTACCCAAAGGCACACTTGCCAATGGTGGCGATCGTGGTGAATCCACTGCGGTTGTGCGTCAGCGAGTGTTGGCTGCTCGGGAGCGAATGCTGGTACGTTCTGGTAAGGTGAATGCCTTGCTGCAAAGTCGAGAAATTGAACAGTATTGCCCCTTACTCAAAGCTGATGCCGAGTTTTTGGAGGGGGCGTTGCATCGTTTAGGTTTATCAATTCGAGCTTACCACCGCATCATTAAAGTCGCGCGTACGATTGCGGATTTGCAAGGTGAAGCGCAGATTGCCCGCCCACATTTGGCCGAGGCGTTGGGCTATAGAGCCATGGATCGTTTGCTCAAGCAGCTCTGTATGCAGAATGTCTAGTACTCTGACCTGCGTTGTGCCAGTTTTATTACGATGACAAGCTAGTATAATGACGCGCTGTTTTTTTACTCATCTTTAAACTGAGAACTATGTTGGCTTACTTGCTCCTTGCGCTGAATGTGACTTTCGTGGTGCTGAACTCGGCATTTCATTCATTGCTGATCTGCTTTATTGCTTTGATTAAACTCTTGCTGCCGTTAGCGGCATGGAAAGCGCAGGCCACGCAAGCTGCAAACTGGGTGATGTGGTCATGGGCGAGTGTTAACGCTTGGGTTTTGCAGCTTTCCAATCGTGTGGAGTGGGATATTCAAGGCGGTGAAACCCTAAGTAAGCAGGGGTGGTATCTGCTGATTTCTAATCACTTGAGTTGGACGGATATTGTGGTGCTGTGCTGCGTGTTTAAAGACCGTATCCCTATGCCGAAATTTTTCCTCAAACAGCAACTGCTGTATGTGCCATTCATTGGCATGGCCTGTTGGGCGCTGGATATGCCGTTTATGCGCCGCTATTCGCGTGAGTATTTGCTGCGCAATCCGCACAAACGCGGCCAAGATT
>JBOFIW010000661.1:0-2144 GCA_051650365.1 Vibrio sp.
CTTTGCCCATGTATTTAGCCAACGTTTTCAGTGGTACTTGCTTTAAGTTCACCACAATTAAGCCGTCTAACGCATCGTTAAAAGCTGGATCAACGTTGAAACAGACCAATTTGCCATTCATGCCGAGATACTGGCGCAGTAATACAGGCAGCCCATTGCCCTGTTCCATCCGTGCAACCACTTTAGAGAGCAAAGAAACACTGGCGAGTGCGGATAAAAGGCTTTTTTGCCAGAACACTTCTGCTCCGGCTCGCAAAGGGGTTGATGGACTGACCAACGCCGCTTTATTTCGATCATAGTGATGGATGGATAACGTCGCCGCCATCAGCTGTCGAGCGGCCGGACTGTAGTCATTACTGATACTGACCGGGCCAAACAAATGGGTGTAACGCGGGTTCAATTCCACGAAACGAGCAATGCCTTTCCAGAGCAAAAGCAACGAGTTGAGATTACGTTGATACTGCTCAGCCACCACCGAGCGCCCAAGCTCAATCGCATTATCCAAGGTTACCAAGAAAGCTTGATCGTAATGAAACAGGCTACGGGAATAGAGACCTTGCAGCCCCTTTTCTGCCACAATCTTATCGACTAAGCCCATGCGATACGCGCCAACCAGCTCGCTCTTTTCTCGATTCCAAACGAACAGTTGCCAATAATGCTGATCATACGCATCAACATCACAAGCATGACCACTGCCTTCGCCGACCGCGCGGAAACTGATTTCGCGCACGCGTCCAATCTCCTGCATCATGAGCGGGATTTGGGTTGAAGGTACGCAATACACGGTGAACTCGCCTTGCTCAAGCAAAGTCGCTTGCTTATCCAACTGTGCAAGCTCCGCGATTAACTCTGCTTTGGGTTGTGGAGCAATCACCGGAGTGGCAAAAGAAATTTTCGCAGGTTCTGCTTGCCCATTCGGGCTCATCAAATAGGTGTTGAGCCGCAAATAATTCACCACATCTTCATCTTGAGCGAATTCTTTTAATTCTGCATACGGGATAGGCTGACCAATACAGAGTGAAATAGTGCTCGCACTCTTATTCAGCAGCTCTCTGCCTAACATGGCAGTACGCAGAAGTGGATGAATTCGCCCCGCGCGATAAAACCAAGAGCTGTTACGACCGTTAATATAAATCGGCACACAGGTCGCCTGACTACGCTGAATAAACTTGGCGACTGACTGGCTCCAATCGATATCGCTCAACTGTCCGGTTTCTTTCTGCGGTGTTGAGACTTCTCCGGCAGGAAACACGATCAATACACCACCTTCAGCAAGGTGACGATGTGCTTCACGGATCCCTCGAGCGTTGGTTTTACTCGCTTGTGCGCTATTAAACACATCCACACCAATGAACAACGGCTCAATTTCTGGTAGACGTTTGAGCAGTTGATTGGCAAGCACTTTGACATCTTTACGAACTTGCCCAACCAGATCCGCCAAAATCACCCCTTCTATGGCACCAAGCGGATGGTTAGCTACGATCACCACAGGCCCTTTCTCAGGAATCTGTTCAACGCTGCCTCTATCTACTTGATAATGCACATGTAAAGCATCAAGGGTATAGCGCATAAACTCAAAACCATCTCGCGTGGTTGGCCTTTGTTGGTAGTAGCGCTCTAGTTTGCTAAGCCCTGTTGCCAGCTCTACTCCTTTCTCTATAACCCCAAATGGAGTGTAGCGCGGCAGCCGAAATGGATGAGTTTGCATCATTAGATCCCTCCGATCATTCTTTGCAGAGTGCTCTCTGACGAACGCCAGTCACGTACGGTGAGATACACACCGCAGATCCAAACCAAACAGGCCATAGTAAACAATAGCCCGCCATCATTGCCTACCATCTCCCCTGCCTCATTGAATTCAGGCATAGCGATACCAAGTGGAGTGAAAAGGTGGAAAAATATCGCCCCACTCATAATACTGACACTCATTACCGCACCCAGTCCGTGCCAACGAGTGAAAAGTAGAATGGAGGCCACCAACTCAGCGCTGCCAATTAAGTACGCGCCCCAATCACCAAACCATGTAAAACCTGACCATCCCCCTAAGGTTTGAAAAATAAACTGGGTTTCGTAAGAACCAGAAAATTTGTAGAACAGCGATTGCACAAAGACAAAGGCAATGAATATCGCAGGCAGAGTTTTGC
>JBOFIW010000662.1:0-1143 GCA_051650365.1 Vibrio sp.
GTGTACCGATTTATATCAATGGTCGTAACAGCGCTTGGTTCTATCGCGCGGGGCGAATTCATCCACTCCTGCGTACCGCCATGTTAGGCAGAGAGTTGCTCAATAAGAGTGCGAGCACCATTTCACTCTGTATTGGTCAGCCTATCCCGTATGCAGAATTAAAAGAACTCGCTCAAGATGAAGATGTGGTGAATTATCTGCGGCTCAACACTTATTTGATGAGTCCGAACAGGCAAGCAGAACCTGCAAAAGTCTCTTTTGCCACACCGGTGGTGGAACCCGTATCCAAAGTAGAGTTAATTGCAGAACTTGGCCAATTAGGTCAGCAAGCCACGTTGCTGGAGCAGGGCGAATTCACCGTGTTCTGCGTACCTTCAACCAACATCCCACTTATGATGCAGGAGATTGGACGCGTACGCGAAATCAGTTTCCGTGCGGTCGGCGAAGGCAGTGGTCATGCTTGTGATGTGGATGCGTATGATCAGCATTATTGGCAACTGTTCGTTTGGAATCGAGAAAAGAGCGAGCTGGTTGGCGCTTATCGTATGGGCTTAGTCGATATGATTGTGGCGGAAAAGGGGCTGCAAGGTCTCTATTCCCGTAGCCTGTTTCACTATGATCAAGCTTTCTTGTCCACTCTAGATAATGCAATTGAGCTTGGGCGCTCGGTGGTGGCTGAACAGTATCAACGTAATCTCAACTCGTTGCTTTTATTGTGGAAAGGGATTGCGCGTTTTGTGGAACTAAACCCACGTTATACCCATTTGTTTGGCCCAGTCAGTATCAGCAATGATTACAGCCCTGCGGCTCGACAACTGATGGCGGCGACGTTATCCATCCATCATTATGATCAAAATAAAGCGGTGTTGGTTAGTCCATCAACCCCTTTGCGCACTGGAGCCGAAGTGTTCTGGCAAAAAAGCCTTTTATCCGCACTCGCCAGTGTTTCTTTGCTCTCGAAAGTTGTAGCACGGATGGAGCAGGGCAATGGGCTGCCTGTATTGCTGCGCCAGTATCTCGGCATGAATGGCAAATTGGTCTGTTTCAACGTTGATCCAGCTTTTAACGATGCGTTAGACGGCTTAATTGTGGTGAACTTAAAGCAAGTACCACTGAAAACGTTGGCTAAATACATGGGCAAAG
>JBOFIW010000663.1:0-1929 GCA_051650365.1 Vibrio sp.
CGGTGACACGGGTGCTTCGAGCAGATCGGAGAGATCCAGTTTGCTCTGTTTCGCGGTCATGCCTTCTACCACTTCCAGTAGATCGGTACGGCCGATGAGATCAGTGAGTTTCTCAACGCCTAATTCGGCCAGATAACCGCGAACTTCTTCTGCTAAGCCTTTGAAATAGTTCATCACCATTTCTGGCAGACCTTTGAAGTAGTCTTTACGCAGAGTTTCATCTTGTGTTGCTACGCCGGTTGCACAGTTGTTGAGGTGGCAAATACGCAGGAATTTACACCCCATAGCAACCATAGGCGCAGTACCAAAACCAAAGCTTTCCGCCCCTAAAATCGCCCCTTTGATCACGTCGAGTCCGGTTTTCAAACCACCATCAACTTGCAGTCGGATCTTGTGGCGCAGGCCGTTGGCGACCAATGCTTGCTGAGTTTCCGCCAAGCCAAGTTCCCACGGACTTCCCGCATACTTTACGGAAGTGAGCGGGCTAGCTGCGGTGCCGCCGTCATAGCCTGAGATGGTGATAAGGTCGGCGTAGGCTTTTGCCACACCTGTCGCAATTGTGCCGACGCCCGGCTCAGACACTAGTTTGACTGAGACTAAGGCTTTCGGGTTGATCTGTTTAAGATCGAAAATCAGCTGCGCCAAATCTTCAATCGAGTAAATATCGTGATGTGGCGGCGGCGAAATCAAGGTCACTCCGGGAACGGAATAACGCAGTTTCGCGATCTCAGCGGTGACTTTGTGCCCCGGAAGTTGACCGCCTTCACCGGGTTTGGCCCCTTGCGCCACTTTAATTTGCAGCACATCGGCATTGGTTAAATAGTGCGGCGTTACACCGAAGCGGCCAGAAGCGACTTGCTTGATGCGCGAGTTACGCTCGGTACCAAAGCGACGTGGGTCTTCACCACCTTCACCTGAGTTGGAATAACCGCCCAAGCGGTTCATCGCGGTGGCCAACGCTTCGTGGGCTTCCGGGCTTAACGCGCCAATCGACATGGCAGCGGAGTCAAAGCGTTTGTAGAGATCGCTCGCGGGCTCGATATGTTCCAGTGGCAGCGGTTTATCCGAGGTTTTCAAACGCAGCAAATCACGCAGCATGGCGGCTAGGCGCTGGTTGACTTGCTGAGCAAACTCACGGTAATCCATGGTTTCGCCGGATTTGACCGCTTTTTGTAGTGTGCCAACCACATCTGGGTTGTAGGCGTGGTATTCGCCACCGTGAACGTATTTGAGTAAACCGCCGTGTTCGAGAGGCTTACGTTTTGCCCATGCCTTACGTGATAGGTTGAACAGATCTTGCTCAAAATCGTCGAAGTTAGCGCCTTGAATTCGTGTGGTTACCCCTTTAAAGCAGAGATCAACCACATCGCGGTGCAGACCTACGGCTTCAAACAGTTGTGAGCAGCGATAAGAGGCAACGGTCGAAATGCCCATTTTGGACATGATTTTGTACAGACCTTTGTTGATGCCGTATTGGTAATTCTGCATCACTTCACGATAGCTTTTTTGTAGTGCGCCATCGTCAATCATTTTGCCCAATGTTTCGTAGGCAAGGTAAGGATAAACGGCAGTGGCACCAAAGCCGATCAGCACCGCAAAGTGGTGTGGGTCGCGCGCGGCACCGGTTTCAATAATGATGTTGGCATCGCAGCGCAAATTGGCTTCAACCAGACGCGCTTGCACTGCACCTACTGCCATCGCCGCTGGGATTGGCAAACGATCCGCTGTTAACGCACGGTCGGAAAGTACGATCAATACCGTACCTTCGCGCACCACTTGCTCTGCTTTGTCACACAAATCGAGCACGGCTTGTTTGAGATCTTTCTCTTGCGGATCGAAGTTGATGTCGAGAATCGTGTTGCGATAGTGTTGATCACTCAATGTCAGCAGTTGCTGCATATCTGAATAGAGCAATACCGGCGAGCCAAA
>JBOFIW010000664.1:0-2919 GCA_051650365.1 Vibrio sp.
CAGGAGCCAATGACTACCTATCAAAACCATTCAATAAACAGGAGCTAGCAGCGCGGATCATTGCCCACCTCACAGCCAGCAAAGCAGAATTGCGCCGCATTGAAAATGCGCAGCTGCAAAAAGAACTAAAACACCGAGCGATGGTAGAAGCTAGCTTGCTCGAAACCCAGGGACGATTACTAGAACAGCTGGAATCTGCTCCCGAAGCCATTTTGTGCGTTAAAGAAAGCAATAAAGTGCGCTTTGCTAACGAAGCTGCCTCTCGTTTATTTAGACGCACACCAGAACAACTTAAACGTTCTAATGCCGAAGAACTGATTGCACCTAAATACCTTAACATCGATCAAGAACATTACTGTGGCAATATTGACGTTTACGTTGATGATGTTCGACAGCATCTGTCTGCGGATGTACTGCGCTTACCGGAAGGTTCAGGATTGCAAGCGATGTATATCTTTAATGTGGGTGGCAGTATTAATGCTGCGCGTATTTATAATCTAGAAACCGCAGTTGAAGCACTTTCTAGCTACGCCTTCGAAGGTGATAAAGATAAATTACAGCAACTCAAAGAGCTAGGCGGTGAGTTTACTCGCCTTGCCGACAAAGCCTCTGGAGAGTATCAATCTAAACAAGATTTAATGCGCAGTGTGTTAGTTGAAGCCATGACTAGTGCTCTCGACTATTGGGAACGCGTCTCTGGACAGAGTAAATTTACCTTTGCAGAACAAAGCGGCCTATGGCGCGTTTATCTCGATCGCAGCACCTTACAAACTCGAACGCTGGATAAATATTTACGCATTGAGACGCTACCCAAAACACCACGTTGGAGAACAGTTCTAAACTCACTTGATTACATTCTTGAGCATTGTAAAGAACTCAGCCCCGATCGTACCCATATCGAAATGCAACGCGATAAATTACAAAAACTACTCACCACTGAATAAAAGCATCAGGAATAAAAAAGCCACCATACGGTGGTTTTTTTATTCCTTTCTATCTCGCTTACCAACACTGAAAACCTACTCACCAAAAGCTTCTAAAGACGCCCGCTACAACTTGATTTCTATCGTTAAAAAAGCACACATAACAGCCATAAATCGGCTCAGTTTGGCGGCTAAAAAAGCTAAGAAAACATCTATCCTGGGCATGAACTGCGTATTTGTTTGAGATTGCGAAGGGAGTCACAACAATTCGCCAGATTTAATTCAAATAATTAAATTAACGTAATTTTCAGCTAGTGAGCAAGATCTCGTTAATCAAAACAAACAGTAAAACCCACAATTTAAAACAGACAACAAGTTAGCACCCACTAACAAATAGCAGTCAATACCATAACTTTTGCGAGGTGAATCACCTGGCATTTTTTGTATAAAAATCACACATCGCAGAGTGTTTTGACGTTAATAACGAGAGGGGGAATAGTTTTGACGTTTTTGACGGGAATTGGAATTGATAAATTTCTTGGCAAGGTGTCTTCTTAGTCCTGCCAAAGGCCTACAGGCCACTCATTTCCCCCCTTCCCTCCGACGGGTGGTATTTTTGAGGTAGGTCTTGGAGAGTGTTTATCAATTGATGACATTCCATCCATTAGTGAAATGAAAGCAACTAGTAAGGAACAGCTATGCTTGCCAATATTAAAAAGACAGCACTAGCCGCCGCAGTAATCGCAGCAGCAACCAGTGTTTCAGCTCCAGCGTTTGCACGTAGTGAGCTAACTATCGTGCCAGACTTCTACCCTACAATGGTACGTAACTTCAACCCATACCTAGCAACAAACTTGCGTACAACCACTGACTTTATCTACGAACCTCTGGTTGTATTCAATGAGATGAAAGGTAATACGCCTGTATTCCGTCTGGCTGAAAGCTACAAAATGGCCGACGACCTAATGAGCGTGACTTTTGATATTCGTAAAGGCGTTAAGTGGTCTGATGGTGAAGCATTCACAGCTGATGACGTGGTTTACTCGTTCGACTTGCTGAAAGCAAAACCAGAACTTGACCAACGTGGTATCAATAAGTGGGTAACTAGCATTGAGAAGGTTGACGAATACAAAGTACGTTTCCGTCTATCTGAAGCTAACTCTAACGTACCTTATGAAATTTCTCTGATCCCTATCGTTGCTGAGCACGTGTGGAAAGAAGTGAAAGATCCAACCACCTTCACTAACGAAAACCCAGTAGGTACTGGTCCTTTCACAGTGATCGATACGTTCACTCCACAACTGTACATCCAGTGTCGTAACCCGAACTACTGGGATGCTGCGAACCTAGAGGTTGACTGTCTGCGTGTTCCACAAATCGCAAACAACGACCAACTGTTAGGCAAAATCGTAAACTCTGAGCTCGACTGGACTTCTTCATTCGTTCCAGATATCGACCGTACTTATGCAGCAGCGAACCCGAACCACCACTACTGGTACCCAGCAGCAGGTACTCAGGCGTTCATGGTGAACTTCAAAAACCCAGATGCAGCGAAAAAAGAAGCACTGGACAACGTAGAGTTCCGTCGTGCGTTCTCTATGGCTCTTGATCGTCAAACCATCATTGACATTGCCTTCTACGGTAGCGGTACAGTGAACGACTTCGCATCAGGCCTAGGCTATGCATTTGAAGCATGGTCTGATGAAGCGACCCACAAAAAGTACAAAGGCTTCAACACCTATGACGTTGAAGGCTCTAAGAAACTATTGGCAAAAGCTGGCTTCAAAGATGTGAATGGTGACGGTTTCGTAGAAACTCCATCAGGCAAATCTTTTGAACTACTGATCCAATCTCCAAACGGCTGGACTGACTTTAACAACACAGTTCAACTTGCAGTAGAGCAGCTACAAGAAGTCGGTATCAAAGCAAAAGCACGTACTCCTGAATTCGCGGTTTATAACCAAGCGATGTTAGAAGGTACATATGATGTTGCTTA
>JBOFIW010000665.1:0-4443 GCA_051650365.1 Vibrio sp.
AGTAGCTCCCCATACCATAACCTAGCAAATGAAGTAGATTTTCGTAAGTTTGCAGATGGTTCAATGGCTTCAGAAGAGATTATTATCAAGCTTGATCCCAATACTGTGGCCTATGGCGCGAAGATTGAATTTAGCAAAATGTTCGGTGGGGAACGTGAGAGTGGCGTCGTGGAATTTTGGCGTGACGGGAAGCTTGTCGCTACGCAGATTTTCACATCCGAAGAAACAAGCGGTAATTACGCTAAGAACTTTTCTGTTCAACAAGGTGGCTTTGACACTATGGTGATTAAAGCTACAGATAACGGTAACTCTTTTACTTATAAAGATAACAGTGACTTTACTGTTAAAAGTATCGAGTTTATAGGTTCTGAAGCACCCGCTGTTATTGCTTATGGTTCTGGTACTGTTGTGCCTCAATGGGGAGCGGACGGTCAGGGCTCACTTCAACTTATTGGCTTAAACGAAGCTGAAACGCTAAGAACAGCAAATGGTTTACCTATTAGTGTTGTCGCGGAAAGTACAAATACTATTGTAGGTAAAGATGCGAATAATAACTTGATATTTAAGCTCGAATTCACACCAGCAACCGGTAAATGGGAGTTTTACCAGTACCAAAATATGAAATCACCAGCGGGTGATGCTGATATTGACTTCCAAGTCAAAGTGACTGATGCCGATGGTGACAGCGCTCTATTAGGTTTTGCGGTTAAACCCATGTCGCCACCTGTGATTGGTGAACTAACGCTGAATGTGTCAGAAGAGGGTTTACAAGGTGGTATTGCGGATGGTGTGTCAATTACTGGTTCTCAAGATACGACAAACAATACCAGTGCCGATGGGCAACTGAATTTGTCTAACGTTGCTCAGTTATCTATGGGTATACCGACTGGTAACTATACGTCGAATGGATCGGCAATCAGCTGGGTATTATCCGCAGATAAACAAACTCTCACTGGGTCTGCGGGAGGTTATAAAGTCGTTGAATTTACTCTAGATAACCAAGGTAAAGTGAACAGTACCCTCCACGCCCCAATTGATCATGCCAATAAGGCTGGTGAGGATAGTTTGGCTATCAATATCCCACTTCAGGCGGAAAACGCTGTGGGTTCAATAGGAACAGGAAAAATCACTCTTGTTATTGAAGATGATACGCCGATTGCAAAAGAGATTTTCCACGTGACCGAATCTGAAACTAAGCAGGGTGCTAATGTTCAGTTAATGTTAGATGTCTCTGGGTCTATGGGACGAGATGCAGGTAATGGAAAGACTCGTCTTCAAGTGATGAAAGAGTCTGCGGTACAGCTTATTGAGCAGTATCAAGCCTTAGGGCAAACCAAAGTTCAGTTGATATTGTTCTCAAGTGAAGCTTCAGTAAAAACAGTTTCAGGCTCGTTATGGATGACGGTCACTGAAGCGAAATCTCACATAGCAGGTTTAGTTGCAAATGGAGGAACAGACTACGATGATGCGATCAAATTAGCGCAAAACTCGTGGTCAGGTACAAATAAGGGCCAACCACTGAGTGGGGCAACCAATGTCAGTTATTTCCTTTCTGATGGAGTACCAGAAGGGTCTGATAATGGTAATCCTAATACGATTGAGACAAACGAACTATCGAGTTGGATAAGCCACCTCCAGACGAATAAGGTTACTTCACTCGCCTATGGTATGGGTAATAGTGTTCCACAAGGTGAGCTGGATAAGGTCGCTTACGATGGGCATTTGAATCTTGATACCAATGCGGTAGTGGTATCTGATGTCACCCAATTACCCCCAATCCTCTTACAATCGGTAATTCAGCCTATTGGTGGCAATCTTCTGAATCCGGGGGATGGTTATGGTGTTGGGGCGGATAACGGCGTGATCAGTGAGATTGCGGTTAATGGAGTGATATACAAGTTTGACGGTCAATCTGTAAGTGTAGTTGGTCAGTCAGCTTCTCTAACTTATGGTTTTGATTCATTGACCAAAACCCTATCCATTTATATTGATAACAAACATTCACTTGTAGTTGATTTGGATAATGGTAGTTATCAGTTCTACGGTGCAGAAGTCAAACCATCGGCTAAATTGGAGATGAGTTACACCCTAAAAGATAATGATGGAGATATAAATTCGAACACAATGACGTTTGTGGTCGGCAGCGATGTAAACTCTGTCGGTGATTTAATTGACTCGGTTCAGATGTATGACTCAACGGAAACTAACCAAAGAGTACAATGGTCAACTTCTGGCGCTGGTTCACCTACAGTGACTTATTACGAACATGCCGAAAAAGGGTTAGTCGTTGATGTGGGTGCAGGCGGTGATAATGTCTACCTAGGTAAGGGCGATGACATTATTTTCTTGGGTGAAAGCCAAGCTGCCCTTGATAATAACGCTAACTCACCATCAAGTATCGCGAATGCTCAAGCTAAACTTGAACTCTTTATGAATGGTCCGGATAGCACTATTTTATTGAATCCTAACCAAGGTGAAGATAGTGCGCCGAATACGGCAGCTTTTAGCACGGCTCACATAGATATTGCTCATGGTGGTGGTGGTGATGATCGAATCTACGGACAAGGTGGCGTGGATCTGATATTCGGTGGTTCAGGCAATGATCATCTCTACGGTGGTGAAGGCAATGATGGCCTACGTGGCGGCACAGGAAACGATACCCTTGATGGTGGCGCAGGCAACGATATCCTTATTGGGGGATTGGGTAACGACATTCTAACGGGGGGCTCAGGCGAAGATCTTTTCAAATGGGTTGATGGGGATCTCGATGGTAGTAAGGATCGGATCACCGACTTTACCCTTGGACAAGATAAGATTGATTTGAGTGATCTGTTTTCTGATGAAACAAGAACGTTAGATCAACTCTTGAACAGTCATGTTATTGAAATAACGGATAAGGGGCTAAATTCGGAAATCGTGATTAATAAGGGCGCGACAGAGCAGGTTATTATTGAGTTGGATGGTGTTTCTGCTACTGATTTAATGAATAACTTAACTTCGATAATCCAGATAAAAGAAGATTAGCCTCTAAAAAAATCCCGCCAATCGGCGGGATTTTTGTCTCTGGAGAGCAGGAGAGTATGAAGTCTATTGAGTGTTAGCAGGCATGATTTGTCATCAATATACAGATATGTTTAGCGAAACAGATAAGGGAAAAGCTGTTTTCTTTCTTGTGCAGAAAGGCTGCTGACTCTTGCAATATTGGTATCTGGAATCGCTTCTGGGTCTGGATAGTGTTTCAACACTTTTTCCATGCTCTCTTCGCGGATTAGGTGAAAGATCGGGTAGGGTGAGCGGTTGGTGAGGTTCTCATCATCCTCTGGATCTGTGCCTGCAAAGCAGTAATCAGGATGAAACGTCGCGACTTGAAACACACCTTCCCAGTTTTGCTGGCGAATTAACGCTTCCACCCAGTCGATGTAAAAATTGTAATCAACAAAATCGTGCAGCAAGTTTGGTACAACGACGAGAGTCGTTTCAAGCTCTTGCGGCTCTTTAGTATCAAGCTCAAGCAATTGATCGTAAATATCTTGCAGTAGTGCTTCTTCATCACGGGCTTCACTGACATAGATTTTAATTTGCTGATTACGCTGTGGTTTTGCGGCAAATGGGCATAAGTTTAAGCCGATCACTACGTGATTAAGCCAGTGATCGACTTCTTGAATAATGGTTTCCGTTGACATGTTGAGCTCTGATTCTTTGTTTTACTTTTATCATTTGGCGCTGAGCATAGCACAACTTAGGCCGAAGGGCTGGCCAAAGCCTGACTGCCTTGTGGCGTTTGTTTATTTTGTCGGCTTAAGCGCCAACCAAGAATAAACAAGATGAAGTAAAGGCCCAACCCGCCGAGTGTGACCATTTCCCATCCACCGTGTTGCCAACAGTACAGCAGATAAAAGCCCCCTAAGCTACCGCCGATGTAGTAGTGAACCAAGTAAAGTGCAGTCGCGGTGGCTTTGGCTTGTGTGGCTTTTTGACTAACCCAAGCGTAAGCCAAAGTATGGGTGAAAAATGCGCCGAAGCTAATCAAAATTAAACCAACCAGCATGGCGGGTATCGCCTCAATGAGCGCAATCAACATGCCCGCCATACTGATGATTGCACCAAGCATCATACCGGGAATCGCGGAGAAACGTCGGTTCCAATTGGCGGTGAGTTTTGAGCTTAGTGTTCCAGCTAGATAACAGACGAAAATCAGCGAAACAATACCAATCGGCAGTGAATAGGGCTCAGCAACCAAACGAAATCCCATGACGGAATAGAGGTTAACAAAAAGCGCAAAGTTAACACCGCCAATCAGCATGGCTAGCCAGAGTGTGCGGTTTTGCAGATGTTTAAACAATGCACGATTGTGATGGAAAAACAACCCACGCTGCGGTTTGAAATGCTGTTGAACAGGTAATAAATACGCCACTAAAAGAGCACCGAGCAGAGTAAAAATGG
>JBOFIW010000666.1:0-3375 GCA_051650365.1 Vibrio sp.
GCCAAACTCTCAGGTGTAGTTTGCAAACCGAGTGTCACGATAACACCTTGCTCATTTTCTCTGTGTTCAATCAGTTTCCATTCTTGATTACGTGCAAAACCATGTGCAGGTGTTGCAATACGGCCAAACCATGGCCAACAAACAGGAATTCCACCACGCAGAGCGGTTTTACCATCAAAAATGGCTTTTGAGCTCATCCACAAGAGATCGGATTGGCCTTTAGGTTGAAAGGAGATGACATGGCCGCCGTGCAGTGAGATAGCTGCGCTGGCTTTGTCGTGAATAACGCGCACAACTTTGATTTGATCCTGCTCGACAATAGTGACGCAATCAGACAATACGGCGACGGTGTTCAGAGAGTGTAAATCCATCTTAGTTTCCTTGAATCTGCATTTCAGCCTGATCTGAGATTGGTTAATCTAGGAGTGCAAGAAATTGAATTACCAAAGCCCAGATACCAAAAAGGCGACCCTAGAGTCGCCTTTTTGTCTAACGAATTTCTTCGCTAATCACCACATTACTTAGAGATGTGAGCGATCAGGTCAAGAACTTTGTTTGAGTAACCGATTTCGTTGTCGTACCAAGATACAACTTTAACGAATTTGTCAGTTAGTGCGATACCTGCGTCAGCATCGAAGATAGAAGTGCGAGTGTCACCGTTGAAGTCAGTAGAAACTACTGCATCTTCAGTGTAGCCTAGGATACCAGCTAGTTCGCCTTCTGAAGCTGCTTTCATAGCTGCTTTGATGTCGTCGTAAGACGCTGCTTTTTGCAGGTTAACAGTCAGGTCAACTACAGAAACGTTAGCAGTTGGTACGCGGAAAGCCATACCAGTCAGTTTACCGTTCAGTTCTGGAAGAACAACGCCTACTGCTTTTGCTGCGCCAGTTGAAGATGGGATGATGTTTTGAGAAGCACCACGGCCACCGCGCCAGTCTTTCGCTGAAGGACCGTCAACTGTTTTTTGAGTTGCAGTTGTTGCGTGAACAGTAGTCATCAGGCCAGACTCGATACCGAAGTTGTCGTTCAGTACTTTAGCGATAGGCGCCAGACAGTTAGTAGTACAAGAAGCGTTAGAAACGATATCTTGACCAGCGTAAGTCTTGTGGTTAACGCCCATTACGAACATTGGAGTCTTGTCTTTTGAAGGACCAGTCAGAACAACTTTCTTCGCACCAGCTTCGATGTGTTTACGAGCAGTTTCGTCAGTCAGGAACAGACCTGTTGCTTCAGCAACAACGTCAACACCGATTTCGCCCCATTTCAGGTCAGCTGGGTTGCGTTCTGCAGTTACACGTACAGTTTTGCCGTTTACGATCAGGTTTCCACCTTCAACTGCAACAGTACCGTTGAAACGGCCGTGAGTTGAATCGTACTTCAGCATGTAAGCCATGTAATCTACGTCGATCAGGTCGTTGATACCTACAACTTCGATGTCATTGCGCTCTTGCGCTGCACGGAAAACGAAACGACCGATACGGCCAAAACCGTTAATACCTACTTTGATAGTCATTATAGTTGCTCCACAACTTAATTTCTGATTAAAGATAACTGGTAGTAAAATTACAGAATCCAGTTAAAAGCTGCAACAGATAATCGGACTTAACTTGTTTAAAGTCAAAAAAAAGCGTCGCTTTTTTTCACAATCGTTTGCAATTGATTAACTTTTAAACTTGAACCTGCTTTTTATACTGACCAATTGACGTAGAATGTGAATGAGCAGAAGCCCAATTCACATCAAAAATTCTTGCTCAAAATAGAGTCAAAAAGTATGTGCCACAAACTCTATATTAGGCAAGTGTTTCGCAAAAAATGATTGCTCTAAGGTTAATCAACAAGGAAATAAAAACAGTGGAATTTGAATCCAAAAATCCGATCAAGCCTGATGAATATTGGCGTGAGCACTTGTCAGATGAACAATATTACGTCTGTCGCCAACAAGGAACAGAAGCCCCTTACTCAGGCAAATTGTTGCACAATAAGGAAACGGGGCGTTACCATTGTACTTGTTGCCAAACACCGCTTTTTAGCTCAGAAAGTAAATACGATTCGGGTTGCGGTTGGCCGAGTTTTGATGCACCCATTGATGAACAAGCGGTGCGCTATTTAGATGACATGAGTCACGGAATGGTACGTACGGAGATCCGTTGTGCGGCTTGTGATAGTCACCTTGGGCACGTTTTTGAAGATGGCCCTAAGACGACTGGGTTACGATTTTGTGTTAACTCTGTGTCGTTAATTTTCAACAAAAAGTGAAAAAGCGGTGAGAGACTCACCGCTTAATGTTGAAGTTTTTCATCCTTCATTCGGTTTAGGTAGGAGTGTTTTGGTGTAGCTACCGTTACGAATAGCTTTGACGATAGATGCAGCGGCTTCATCAAGCGCTGCAAACTTTTCTGGGCTAAAGCCATAAAGCCGTTTCATGTCAGTAGAAGAAGCAACAGGAACACCAAACTCCTTGCCGACCATAGCCCAAAGATAGGCATGTTCTTTGTCATGCAAGGCGTGATAGTTACTGGCTAATGCTTTAAGCAGTTCGGTATTGAGTGGTTTGCCATTGCCTAGTTCCAATGATTTATGCAAAAGCTCAATGGTTTTCGGTTTGTCACGATCGGTATAAAAGGTGGCAAGCGCGTATTGCATCTCAGCTGTTTCAAGCTCTGGCTTACCTTCCAACTGCAAGAAAGCACGCCGTGCGCTGTTATCGCCGATTTGGCTCCACAAAAAGTACAACGCTTCCGGTGAGTTAGATTGTTTTAGTTGGGCCGCAATGCGCTCTTGTTCTTTGCCCATATTGACCAAAGCATTAAAACGGTTCTCTTTTAACTTAGTTTGATCAATGGCTTGGATTTGCGATGCAAGCTCTAGGCATTTTCGATAGGCGCTGACTAGGCTGTACTCTTTGATGATTTTGTCATCGCTCGGTAATTTCAAAATTTCAAAACGGTGCCAAATCAGATCGGTACGCGGAATGCGGCATTGTCCATCGTCCATATTGAGTTGCTCACAGCGAAGGTTGGGGTTATCAGCGCAGAGTTTCTCAGTATTTTTGCGACTCTCAAAACAGCCACTTAAAAGAGTGAGACTGGCGAGTATAAGTAATGGTTTAGTCAAATTCATGATATCGGCTTGTGATCAAATACACTTATTTATTTAGCTGTTCTTGACGCATTATGCTAGGTCGTTATGTTGTCGCTACATCATTTTTAAACAGGACGAGGTCATGGATACCCAACAATTGATTAATGCAATTACGCCTGAAGCTTATCAGCGTTTGCTGTACGCCGTAGAAACGGGAAAGTGGCCTGAGGGTACACCACTTTCACAACAGCAGCGAGATTCCTGTATGCAAGCTGTGATGTTGTATCAATCTAA
>JBOFIW010000667.1:0-3097 GCA_051650365.1 Vibrio sp.
TTTATTAAGATCACTGCATACGCACAAGAGCTGCTTGACGATCTGGATAACCTAGACGGTTGGCCTGAAATGGTCAAAACCATGCAGCGCAACTGGATTGGCCGCTCTGAAGGTGTGGAACTAAAATTTGCCGTTAAAGGTGAAAACACCGATCTTGAAGTGTACACCACGCGTCCAGACACTCTGATGGGTGTCACTTATGTGGGCATCGCTGCAGGTCACCCTCTAGCGGCTAAAGCTGCTGCCAATAACCCAGCACTCGCCGCCTTCATTGATGAATGTAAAAACACCAAGGTTGCAGAAGCTGAGATCGCTACCATGGAAAAGAAAGGCATGGCGACAGGGCTAACGGCTATCCATCCTCTCAACGGCCGTGAAGTGCCTATCTACATCGCAAATTTCGTGTTGATGGATTACGGTACTGGTGCGGTAATGGCAGTGCCTGCGCACGATCAACGTGACTTTGAATTCGCGACCAAATACGGCCTCGACATCATCCCAGTGATTAAGCCTGCCGATGGCAGCGAGCTGGATGTCTCTGAAGCGGCTTACACTGAAAAGGGTGTTCTTTTCGCTTCTGGCGAATTTGATGGTTTGGATTTCCAAGCTGCCTTTAATGCAATTGCTGCGAAATTAGAAGCAGAAGGCAAAGGAAAGAAAACCGTTAACTTCCGTCTGCGTGACTGGGGCGTATCCCGTCAGCGTTACTGGGGTGCTCCAATCCCTATGGTGACCACGGAGGATGGCCAAGTCCACCCAGTACCAGCAGACCAATTGCCAGTTATCCTGCCAGAAGATGTGGTGATGGATGGCGTGACTAGCCCAATCAAAGCTGATAAAGAGTGGGCAAAAACCACCTTTAACGGTGAACCAGCACTGCGTGAAACCGATACCTTCGACACCTTTATGGAGTCATCATGGTACTACGCACGTTACTGTTCACCACAAGCGGATGACATTTTAGATCCAGAGAAAGCCAACTACTGGCTGCCGGTTGATCAATACATCGGTGGTATTGAACACGCGTGTATGCATTTGCTCTATTCACGTTTCTTCCACAAACTGCTGCGTGACGCGGGTTATGTGAAGAGCGATGAGCCGTTCAAAAAGCTGCTATGCCAAGGCATGGTACTGGCGGATGCCTTCTACTACACCAATGACAAAGGTGGTAAAGAGTGGGTCGCGCCAACCGAAGTGAAAGTAGAACGTGATGGCAAAGGCCGCATTGTTTCTGCAGTGGACACCACAGGTCGTCAAGTTGAACACTCAGGCATGATCAAAATGTCTAAGTCGAAAAACAACGGCATCGACCCACAAGAGATGGTCGATAAGTACGGAGCTGACACAGTACGTCTGTTCATGATGTTTGCTTCACCAGCAGACATGACACTGGAATGGCAAGAGTCTGGTGTTGAAGGTGCGAACCGCTTCCTACGTCGAGTATGGAAACTGGTACGTGAGCACACTGAGCTCGGCCAAGCTCCAGCTTTAGATGCTTCAGTACTGAATGCAGACCAAAAAGCACTGCGCCGTGATGTGCACAAAACCATTGCGAAAGTAACCGATGACGTAGCACGTCGCCAAACTTTCAACACGGCGATTGCGGCGATCATGGAGCTGATGAACAAGCTGACGAAAGCGCCAATGACGGAAGCGCAAGATCGCGCGATTCTGGATGAAGCACTGAAAGCCATCACCCTCATGCTTTACCCAATTACTCCACACATCTGTTTTGAAATGTGGGCGTCGTTAGGTGAAAGCAACATCGACACTGCAAGCTGGCCAACTTACGATGATGCCGCTCTGGTGGAAGATGAAAAGCTGATCGTTCTGCAAGTGAATGGCAAACTGCGCGGTAAACTCACTGTCGCGGCTGATGCAACTCAACAACAAGTTGAAGCGCTAGGCATGCAAGATGAAAACGTGCTGAAGTTCATTGATGGTCTGACCGTGCGTAAAGTGATTTACGTACCAGGCAAATTGCTGAACATCGTTGCTAACTAACTCACACTTTTTTGATGAGTCACCAAGCCATTAGAACACACTGTGAACTCATGGCTTACTTTACTGTCAGTAAACAGGGTTCGCCCTGTTTACTTATCTCAGCTTATCGTACAGTTAGCTTTAGCTCTTGGTGAGCTGAGATAAGTATTTTGCCTAATAACGAGACTGATACATCCATGCGTAACTCTCTTTTCTCTACTTTGAAATGGTCACTGTTGATACTGACAACAAGCTTACTGACGGCTTGTGGCTTCCACTTACGCGGTGATTACAGTATCCCACAAGAGCTCTCAAGTATGTCTCTGACCAGCTATGACCAATACAGTAGCTTTACTCGTATGGTGCATCGTCAGTTACGCCTCAATAAAGTTAACCTTCAATCGCCAGCTGAAAATCTGCCCAATCTGCATCTCTTAAGTGAAAGCACTGGCGAGCGCACTTTATCGCTTTATCAGAATACGCGTGCCGCAGAAATTGAACTCACTTTTGTCGCAAGCTATCGAGTCACAGTACCTGATATTGGTAGTCGCACGTTTACAACCAGTGTTACTCGCAGCTACTTAGACAACCCACTGACTGCATTAGCGAAATCTGTCGAGCGTGACATGATTGAAGATGAAATGCGCAAACTGGCAGCAACCCAAATAGTACGCCAAATGGCTCGTCTCAAAGCCGACTTTGAACGCAAAACCTTCGATGATGAAAATATTGAAAACGATGGAGTGACCGATTACCAAATCGATACTCAAGAACTTCCTGCAGAGGTTTCAGCACAAGACAAAAGTGAATAGTTTCGATGCGCATTTACGCTGAAAAACTCGCTGAATCACTGCACAAAACGCTCTATCCGATTTACCTCGTATTCGGCAATGAGCCACTGCTGATCCAAGAAGCTAAAACCGCCATCGAAAAAGCGGCACAAGCCCAAGGCTTTTTGGAGAAACATCGATTTAACGCGGATGCAGGACTCGATTGGGATTCAGTGTATGACTGTTGTCAGGCGCTGAGTCTGTTTTCGTCTCGTCAATTAATTGAGATTGAGATCCCTGAATCAGGAATCAATGCACAAACAACAAAAGAATTAAGCTCACTT
>JBOFIW010000668.1:0-3478 GCA_051650365.1 Vibrio sp.
GTGAGAAAGCGCTCGAAAAAGTCGCGCCCTTCTCTGGCGGTGAGAAAGCCCGTTTAGTACTAGCGCTAATTGTGTGGCAAAAACCCAACTTACTGCTGCTCGACGAACCCACCAACCATCTGGATTTGGATATGCGTCAAGCCCTGACCCTTGCACTGCAAAGCTATGAAGGGGCGATGGTGATCGTCAGCCACGATCGCTACTTGCTGCGTGCCACTACTGATGATCTCTACTTGGTACATGATCACCAAGTCGGCCCCTTTGATGGTGACTTGAATGACTACTACAAATGGCTCACCGATCAGCAAAAAGCAGAACGCAAAGAAGCTCAACCGACCAATCCGGCAAATAGCGCTAACAGCGCTGCAGCGAAAAAAGAGCAAAAGCGTCGTGAAGCAGATTTTCGTAAGCTCACTGCGCCAATTCGCAAAAAGCTGACACAGTTAGAAGAGAAACTCGATAAGTTGAACCACACTATTAGTGAGATGGAAACACAACTGTCAGATACCTCACTGTACGAAGCACAGAATAAAGCGACACTGACTGAGGTATTAGCTAAACAAGCCGCTGCCAAATCTGAACTAGAGCAAGTCGAGCTAGAATGGATGGCGGAGCAGGAAACCTTGGAAGAGATGGAACGGGAGTTCAACGGTTAAATGGATGATGAGTACGCCAAACCAAGATTAACACTGGAAAGACTCTGGCAATTCAGTTTGCAGTATTACAGTGTACGCGAGGTGAAAGAGGCGTGCTTACGATTGCAAAATAGCCATCACGGCAATGTCAATCTGCTGCTGTTACTCAAATGGATCGATGAACAGCAGCTCACCTTAGCCGAAGCCGACTGGCCTACCGTGCTCGAATGTCTCAATCATTCAGAAACGCTGTTACACAGTTTTCGCGATTTACGGCGTCGGCTTAAAAACCATCTTCCGGACACCCTCTATCGCGAAGCGCTGCAGTTTGAGCTGCAACTGGAAAAGCAGCAGCAAGCTGACTTGGTAGAATGTCTCCATCGGTTAACACTCTATCCCACACACGCTATATCGCTCACTCAGCAATACTGCAAAATGCTCGGTGCAGAATATTTAGCTGAACAATTTTCTGCACCGCACAGTGAACACAATAACTCAAAATTATGACCCAATTTATTGCAGCTAAAGGACTTACCAATCCTCATTTACAAACTCTGCTACCTCGCTTACTGCGTAAACAGCCACTATTTACTGCCGAATGGCAAACCCTATTCACGCCAGATGGAGACTTCCTCGATTTAGCATGGAGTGAAGACTGGCGTACACCAAACGCACAGCACAAGCCACTGTTTATTCTATTTCATGGCTTAGAAGGCAGCTTTAATAGCCCCTATGCCAACGGATTGATGCACGCGTTTGCGAGGCAAGGCTGGCTCTCGGTCATGATGCATTTTCGTGGTTGCAGTGGCAAACCCAACCACCTAGCACGCGCTTACCATTCCGGTGAAACGGGGGATGCGCGTTTTGTGTTGGAGTACCTACGTAAACACTTACCAAAGCGCCCCATCGTTGCCGTCGGTGTTTCACTCGGCGGCAACATGCTCGCGAACTATCTTGCGCAGTATCGTGATGATCCTATCATCAGCGCCGCCACCTTGATTTCCGCTCCACTCGATTTAGCCGCCTGCTCACAACGTATCGAACAGGGCTTTTCTAAAGTGTATCGCGCCTATCTGCTCTCTTCTTTGAAGAAAAATGCCATGGCAAAATACGTACTGTTAGAAAACGCTTTGCTACTGAGCTCAGAGCGGATCAACGCCATCACTAAACTCGCTGAGTTTGATGATGTGATCACTGCGCCGCTGCACGGTTTCCAAAACGCTGCTGATTACTACCAGCAATGTTCAGGTCTGAAACTGCTCTCTCAGATCCAAGTTCCGACTCAGATCATCCACGCCAAAGACGATCCTTTTATGACCGAAGCGGTGATACCAGGTTTCCCGCTACCAGCGAACATTGATTACCGTTTGTTTGAGCATGGCGGCCATGTGGGTTTTCTGAGTGGATCATGGCTAAAGCCCCGCTTTTGGCTAGAGCAAACCCTGCCCGAGTATTATTCACATCTGCGTGATGACTTTCTGCATCAATCCTAATGCGCCCCTCCCCTTTTAATGCAGTATCATTGTAAGGGGAAAGACTCAAACGATTTGGAGTGAGCGCTCCAAGTCGGATTGGGAACCGTCATAAAATTAAGAGGTATTTATGATCATTCCATGGCAAGAGATTACACCTGACACACTCGACAATTTGATCCGTGAATTTGTACTGCGTGAAGGCACAGATTATGGTGATGTAGAAGTGTCGCTGGAGGAAAAAATTGCTCAAGTACGCACGCAGTTACAATCAGGGCAAGCTGTGATCGTCTATTCAGAATTACATGAAACCGTGGATATTAAATGTCATCCGTTTTAGCCAAGCAGTGACGGCTTCATTTTCCGTGCTATAGTCATTTCCGGGTGGTGCCTGAGTTAGCACCAAAATCAAGGACTTAAGGACAAGGTTTGTCATGTCAGCCAAACATCCGATTATTGCGGTGACGGGTTCTTCCGGCGCCGGTACCACAACTACCTCTGAAGCCTTTCGCAAAATGTTCAATATGATGAGCATCAAGCCAGCTTGGGTTGAGGGGGACAGTTTTCATCGCTTCACCCGTCCAGAAATGGATGTCGAAATCCGCAAAGCGCGCGAGCAAGGCCGCCATATCAGTTACTTTGGTCCCCAAGCCAACGATTTCCCAAGTCTTGAAGAATTCTTCCGCCAATACGGAAAAGTAGGCACCGGCCAAGTGCGCCGCTACTTACACACCTTTGATGAAGCAGTGCCGTATAACCAGATGCCCGGCACGTTTACGCCTTGGCAATCGCTGCCCGAAAACTCCGATGTGTTGTTTTATGAAGGCTTACACGGTGGCGTGGTCGATGGTGATGTCAATGTCGCGCAACACGTCGACTTTTTGATTGGCATGGTGCCGATCGTTAACCTTGAGTGGATTCAGAAATATGTACGCGATACGCGCGATCGCGGCCATTCGCGCGAAGCGGTCATGGATTCCATCGTCCGTTCAATGGACGACTACCTCAAATTCATCACACCACAGTTTTCGCGCACCCATATTAACTTTCAACGTGTACCCACGGTCGATACATCGAATCCTCTCAATGCTAAGGGCATCCCAACACTGGATGAGAGTTTTGTGGTGATCCGTTTTCGTGGCATCAAAAACGTCGATTTCCCGTACTTACTGGCGATGATTGATGGCTCATTCATGTCACGCCACAACACCATCGTGGTTCCGGGTGGCAAGATGAGTTTTGCCATGGATTTGATTGTGCGACCACTACTGCAACAACTGATCGAAACCGGAAAAATCGGCTAGATCCGACCAGTGATGAATGCTTACTTTTCATACCGTGATCATGTGCACAATTTTGCGTAGCAAATCA
>JBOFIW010000669.1:0-5410 GCA_051650365.1 Vibrio sp.
ACGAAGCCTGAGTCACAAAACACAGGGATCGAAACGATGTAACCGATGATGCTCATGGTCAGCGTTGGAAAACGTTCACCCAGAAGCTTAATGACAGTATCTGCCATGGTAATGGCCGCACCGCTTTTCTCTAAAATCACACCGATGATCGTGCCCAATACAATCACTAAACCGATGTAACCGAGAATACCACCAAAACCCGTGGTAATGGTTTTAGCAATGCTGTCAGCCGGTAAACCATAAGCAAACGCTGCCACAAAGGCAGCAATAAGCAGAGCCAAAAATGGATGCAGTTTAAATTTGGTGGTAGCGAGCACAATAAAGGCAATTACCGCTAACAAGATGAATATCAGACTCATAGTAGCTCCATGTCTTTTTTATTTTGAGGTTGAGGAATTTGCTCCCTCAACGTCTAATACCCCACCACTTGAACGAGCAATATAGTGCCTAGCTTCAAGCCGGAGGAGGTTGTAAGGTCGAGCTATTATCCTTGTTGACCAACGTGATTCCTTTAGGCAGAACAACAAATACAATTATCGGCAAAATGTTAAAAACTGTGCAAACGCACAGTTTTAGTCATAATTCGTGAGCTGACACGCAATATACAGTTCAGCTAACCCAAGCAACGAGCCAGTATCAATTCCGGTGATTTCGGTGATTTTTTCTAACCGATAACGCAGAGTATTTCGGTGAATGTACAGTTGCTGAGCGCAGAGATTTAGGTTGCCATTGGCAGCAAATAGTCCATCTAAGGTTTTCAATAGCTGCCCAGATTTATCCTGTTTTTGCAGTTCTCTCATCACTTGCCGCCATTGTTCACCTTGCCATCCTTCGTTTAGGGGGGAAAGTAATACTGGTAAGCGCAGTTCTTCATACAAATGCTTCTGCTTTTCGGGTTGACGAGCCTGACCAATACGCAACACTTGCTTGGCGCTTTGATATGAGAGATGAATTGTGTTTGGGTGAATAAATAGCTGCCCCAACGCAATGTCATATCCCGTAATATCATAGGTTTTCAGCCTTGCCATTAGCTTATCAATGCGTAGGCTTTCGTATTCGCTAGTCCAGTGCTCTGGTATTCGACAGGGTTTAAGCACCACAATCTCTTGCATTGAAACCACAGCAACCAAGTTATCACGCTCAGGGTGTTCTAACAGCTCAACGACTTGGCGGATTTGATCCAAACTTTGCCCACTTTTGGGTTGTCGAAATGCAATCACCACTGCGACACGCGGCTTGGTGAGATCAATTGAAAGTCTCGCCGCCCATGCTCCAAGCTCTACAGGCGATAAGGAGTTTTGAATCCAAGCCGAGATAAACTCTTCACGATGCCGTCTATCCCATTGTAACTGCTCCACTAAAGCGGCTTGTTCAATGATCATTTCTGCACTCATTTTGACTAAATTGGCAAAATCCCGAATATCATTCGGTTCCCCTGTGATCCCAACGATACCCACAATTTGCTGCTGATTTCGCAACACCATATTGATGCCGGGTTTCACTCCCTTCAATGCCACGCAACTCTCCGCAGTGAGCTCCACCGCATCACCGTGCTTGAGTGCCAAAATGGCACCATCATGCACTTGCCCAATTCGGTTCTTCTCCCCACTGCCGATAATTACTCCAGCCTGATTCATCACATTGATGTTGTAACCGATGATCGCCATAGTGCGATCCACTATTTGTTGCGCTAAATGACCATCCAATATCATGACTCGCCTCCAGTCTGCTTTGCGCACAAACTTATAAGCGCTCTTACTCACTTTGGTTATGGCATACAGTAATTTTTGTGACAATGCACAAAAAGAAAAAGCTGCCCGCAGGCAGCTTCAAACGTCAACGGCATATCTCTAGATTTGTGGGCGAGTGGTTTCCAACGTTGAGGGGGGAAGGTTAGGTAATACCACCTGTGGTTGCTCACCCGTTAATGACTTCAAAAACTCGGTGATCTTGCCAGATTCTTCGCGGGTTAATTTTTGCCCTAGCTGAATATCCGCCATCACCTCCACTGCCTGTTGCAGATCCCACACAGAACCATCATGGAAGTAAGGATAAGTCAGCTCAATGTTACGTAGAGTAGGTACTTTAAACACGAATTTATCGGCTTCATTTCCCGTTATTGCTTTACGACCTTCATCTGGATTTTGAGTCACAAATGGCTTCACTAACCCCATTTTTTGGTACATCTGGCCACCTGCCAGTTCTCCACTATGGCAAGCGGTACATCCTTTCTCTTTAAAGAGTTGATAGCCTTGTCGCTGAGCCGAGGTGAGTGCGGCATCATCCCCTTTTAACCACAAATCAAAAGGAGCGTTGGGGGTGCGTAAGGTTTTTTCAAAGGTGGCGATGGCATCAGTCACTTCGTTGATCGAGAACTCTTCTTTGCCATAGGCGGCTTTAAACCATTGACGGTACTGAGGAATAGATTGCAAAGTCTCAATCGCTAACTCATGGCTAAACGCCATTTCCAACGGATTTTCAATGGGGCCTGCGGCTTGTTCTTGTAGATCCTTAGCTCGCCCATTCCAGAACTGCACAAAATTAAGATCTGAGTTAAACACCGTAGGTGAGTTAATTGGGCCAATCGCCCATTTATGACCTATCGAACTTGGTAAGTTATCTACACCTCCCTTGGCAAGGTTATGACAAGAATTACATGAGATGGTATTAGAGGCAGAAAGACGCGGATCAAACCAAAGAGTTTTACCTAAATTGACTTTCTGCTTATCAAGCCCTTGAACTGGCTCAATCGGTTTAATCGGTTCTTCTGCTAACCGCTCTGCTAATGCAGAACTACTGACTATTGAAAATATCAAGGCTATAAATATTGACTTCATTATTTGGCTTCCATTTTGAGTTAATAGCGTATGTCCTCACTACTCTGCACATTTCTTAAGCGATGCGCTGACGCCAAAGTAAGGGAAAGCCAAATTAAGTTAAAAAGGAAAAAAGCGATAAACTCAATGAAAAAAAACGATGTTACACGAACGTAAAAGCAAAAAACTCGGCCATTAAAAAGCCAGAGCTGAGCAATGATAATTAACGCAACAAATTTCCAACATTCACAATAGATCTTTACCTTGATTTATATCAATTTTTTACATAACAAAAAATGCCTTCGCAAGCGAAGGCATTTTTACATTCATAAATAGCCTAGGTTCGAATATGGGAGATCGCACCATTAAGGTCATCAACATTTCGTTGTAGATCGACCACGACTGGGCCAAGCTGTTTAATTGCGGTATTCATCTCAGCAGATAACGTTTTGATCGTACTGAGGTTACTGGATATTTCATCACTTACTGCCAATTGCTCTTCGGTCGCCGCTGCAATTGAGGTATTGAGCTTGTGGATCTCTTTCGCAGAGCCTTGAATCGCCACTAGAGAGTCATTAGCGACTCCCATATTGCCGCGGGTTGATTGCATTTTATCCGCACTCACACGGATGGTTTTGGTCGACATTTCTGCCTTTTCTTGCAACATAGAAATCATGGTTTCAATTTCACCCGTTGATTCTTGTGTACGCTGTGCTAGCGAGCGGACTTCATCCGCAACCACCGCAAAACCACGACCTTGCTCACCCGCACGTGCAGCCTCAATTGCCGCATTCAAAGCCAGTAAATTAGTTTGCTCAGCAATCGCTTTAATCACATCCAATACATTACCAACATTGTTCGATTCGGTAGCGAGCTGCTGAATGATATCTGAGGTTTTCTGGAATTCACCATCTAGCTCAGCAAATTCGCGAATTGTTTTTTCAAATACCTGTTTGCTGCTATTGGCTTCTTTTTCTGCACTACCTGCGTACTCTTCAGCCATGTTCGTACTTTGCGACACACTGGATAATGCAGAGGTCATTTCTTCCATGGCTGTCGCCGCCATATCCAATTCCTGATCTTGCTGACTCGCCATTTTTACGTTTTGATCGGTAATACTGCGAATGGTTTCAGAAATAGAAGAAATGGTGTGATTAACTTGGTTGATCTTGTTAATTGTGGAACCATAACTTGAGAGCACTTTGTTAATGGTTCGCCCAATGACACCCAATTCATCTTCACTTTTCTCATTAACACGCAAAGTTAGATCGGAACTGTCGTCTGCTTTTTTCAAAATAATAGCCATGCGATCAATGGGGGCCACAATTTTACGGTTGACGATCACATAACCAACAATCGCGATCACCGCTACCAATACTAAACAGATATTGCCTATTAATACCGCATTTTTAACTTGTGTTGCAGCTTGATCAAATTGTTGTCCTGTCCGGCTTTCAAGCTCTTGGAAAAATCGATCAATCGGTGCCATGATTTTAGCTTTTTCACGATGATAATCGTCACTATGTAGTAACTGAATCGCCATATTGATATCAGGCTCCCCCTTCACCGTATAGTTACCACTGGCATCTGGAAACAAGCCTTTTACGGCATTCATGGCTTTCACTTCCATATTCACTAAAGCATCTGAGTTATTCTGCGCTTCTTTAAGCAAAGCAAATTCTTTGTCAGTAAAACCAAGATCTTTCATCATCTGCTGCAGCGCAATTACATTGCCGTCCGGCTTTGGTTTTTGGCCATACTGTAGAACCAAATCCCAATAAATCGTATGGTAACTTTCAGGCCGTGGTTTTTTCCCGTTGCGAATATCTAAAATATCCATGTACATTTTTTCGTATTTTTCATCACCGGTCACTACATAGGTACGACCTAAGCGGGTGAGATCATCTGAACTCTGACGTAATTCGTCAGCCGCTTGATACGATTCGTAACGAACTTTCGCCAGTTTATCCATTTGCTTCTCGAGGCTATCGAGTTGGAGTACGGTTGCCATTGTAATCGCAATTCCCACACCTATGGTTGCGAATACAAGCTTCATCGTCGAGTTGATTTTCATGGAAGTTCCTTCTAGGGAATATGACATACTGGTCACTTATAGTGACTTTTTTGTTGTTACTTTTAGCTTAGAAGATGTCCAGAAAAGTTGTAGGTGAATTATGCATTTTTCTATCAATTAAAAGTTAGTTAACCCAGAAAAGACACTACAGAATTTGATTAAAAACCTAGCAGATAAACAGATTATATTCTGAGATTCATCATGATCAGCGCTTGAGAAAGGTAACTGTTCAAGAGGAAGGGGGGACAAGGGAGGTTCAAGAGCCAGACAAAACAGTATATATACTCACCTTAAGCTTTTGAGTGATAGATGCTTAGGGTTTAGTACTACCTAAATACAAAGGACTCGATGCAAATCAGCTTATCGTTGTACAAAGTCAAGTAATTCATCCCCAGAAACTTGGTATGCCTGTCCAAAACCTTTAACAAACAAGCCTTGCTCGGGTTTGAACTGGCAAAGGATAAAATCTGGTAACTGGCTTAACTCAGCAATGATTTCACCGAAGCGCTCCTCCAACCGA
>JBOFIW010000670.1:0-30645 GCA_051650365.1 Vibrio sp.
GAGGTGTTCGAGCACAAAATCAATAAACACTCGCAAGCGAGCAGGCATGTATTTGGTTTGCGCGTACTGCATAGCAATTGCGCCGTGGTAATTACTCTTAATATTCCATTCTTGCAGTACTTGCTCCACTTTGCCCGCAACCAGTGCATCTTGCACTACAAAATCATGGAAAATCCCGATGCCGAAGTGATTTTTCACCCCAGTTAAACGTAACTGCGATTGGTTCACGGCGTAACGGCCACTCACCGCCACTGTGTGTGTTTCACGGCCTTTGGCAAACGTCCAAATATGATCTTTATCGGTTTCCGCGAGGTAGAGACAATCATGCTCGGCTAATTCGGTGGGGTGAGTCGGTGTACCGCGCTGCGCCAAATATTCAGGGCTGGCACACAACACCAAATTGGTTTTGCACAGTTCGCGCAGCACTAGGTTTTCATCCGGCTTATCCGTCAGGCGAAAGGCGACATCAATATTGTGTTTAAAGAGATCAATGTCACCATCGGCGGCTCGCAACTTGAGCTGAATATGCGGATATTGAGCGAGGAAGGGCACCACAAACGGCTGCAATACGGAATTTAAAAACGCCTCTGGTGCTGCAACAGTTAGCGCGCCAGCAGGCTCGGCATGTTCCGAGCTAGAGATTTCGATCGCTTGCTGCGCCGCATTGATCATCAATAAGCTTTGGTTATACACCTTTTGCCCAGCTTGGGTGATGATGAGTTTGCGTGTCGTGCGTTCAAACAGTTTGACTGATAAGGCTTGCTCAAGACGAGTAATCAGTTTGCTGAGCGCGGAAGGTGTTACGCCAAGCTTGTTGGCCGCTGCGGTAAAACTGCCTTCATTGACCACCACAATAAAAGTAGCGAGATCAGGCAGCAACGCAATGAGTTTGGGGAATAACATAAGCGACGAAAAATTGGGCCAGAAGTGGTGTCACTGTCGCAGAATTGGTTGGTGAAAGCAATTATCTGTGCCTGGAATTCACGAATGCTTTTCCGTTACCGCAGATAATCGCTTGCGTGACCTTGGATTACACTAAGGGAAAGGTTTTTACAGTGTAAATATCCCCTTGCGACTTGAAGCATTGTCGCTAAGTGTCTTAGGTATAGATCCTGTTACCCACAAAACAAAAACAAGAAGGAACACGCAATGTCTTCTGCTTTTTATCAGCAAATCCGAACTCAGCTTGAAGAAGTGAAAGCCGAAGGGCTTTATAAATCCGAACGCGTGATCACCTCGCAGCAACAAGCGGCGGTCGAAATTTCTACGGGTGAAGAAGTTCTGAACTTCTGCGCCAATAACTACCTTGGCTTAGCCAATCACTCAGCGCTGATTGAAGCGGCGAAACAGGGGATGGACAGTCACGGCTTTGGTATGGCGTCGGTGCGTTTCATCTGTGGTACGCAAGATATCCATAAACAGTTAGAACAGAAGCTCTCTCAATTTCTAGGTAAAGAAGACACCATTCTTTACACCTCATGCTTTGATGCCAACGCAGGTTTGTTTGAAACTCTGCTCGATAAAGAAGATGCGATCATCTCTGACGCACTAAACCACGCTTCGATCATTGATGGTGTACGTCTGTGTAAAGCGATGCGTTTCCGCTACTCGAACAACAACATGCAAGAGCTGGAAGAACAGCTTATCGCGGCAGATGCTGCCGGTGCTCGTCACAAGCTGATCGTGACTGACGGTGTATTCTCAATGGACGGCGTAGTGGCTAACTTGCCGGCCATCTGTGACTTGGCGGATAAATACAATGCCTTAGTAATGGTGGATGATTCTCACGCAGTAGGCTTCATGGGCGCGAATGGTCGCGGTACACATGAATACCACGATGTGATTGATCGCATCGACATCATCACTGGTACGCTAGGCAAAGCCATGGGCGGTGCATCTGGCGGTTACACCTCAGGCAAGAAAGAAGTGATTGATTGGCTGCGTCAACGTTCACGTCCATACCTGTTCTCTAACTCGGTTGCGCCTTCGATTGTTGCAGCATCTCTGCGCGTGTTGGACTTACTACAAGAGAGTGGCGATCTACGTGAGCACCTATGGGAAAACGCAACGCACTTCCGTACTCGTATGGAAGCGGCGGGTTTCACCATGGGTGGTGCCGATCACGCCATCATTCCCATCATGCTAGGCGATGCCAAAGTAGCTGCAGAATTTGCGGAACGCGCACTGGCAAAAGGCATTTACGTTATTGGTTTCTCATTCCCGGTTGTACCAAAGGGACAAGCGCGCATTCGTACGCAAATGTCAGCCGCACACAGCCGTGAACAACTGGACAAAGCCATCGACGCCTTCATCGAAGTGGGTCGTGATATGGGACTCATTTAATTATGAAAATCAAAGCACTTTCAAAACTGAAACCAGAGCAGGGCATCTGGATGAACGAAGTGGACATGCCTGAGCTTGGCCACAACGACCTGCTGATCAAAATTAAGAAAACCGCCATTTGTGGTACGGATGTACACATTTATAACTGGGATGAGTGGTCACAAAAAACCATTCCAGTGCCTATGGTAGTCGGCCACGAATACGTGGGTGAAGTGGTTGGTATTGGCCAAGAAGTGCGTGGTTTCCAAATTGGTGATCGCGTTTCTGGTGAAGGCCACATCACTTGTGGTCACTGCCGTAACTGCCGTGGCGGCCGTACGCACCTGTGTCGTAACACCATTGGTGTGGGCGTAAACCGCACCGGTTGTTTCTCTGAATACTTAGTGATCCCAGCGTTTAACGCATTCAAGATTCCTGATGGTATTTCAGATGATCTGGCGTCTATTTTTGACCCGTTTGGTAACGCAGTGCATACCGCGCTTTCATTCGACTTAGTGGGTGAAGATGTGCTGATCACTGGCGCTGGCCCAATCGGCATTATGGCCGCTGCGGTTGCGAAACACGTTGGTGCGCGCCATGTGGTGATCACCGATGTGAACGAATACCGCCTCGATTTAGCTCGTAAAATGGGCGTGACTCGCGCTGTGAACGTTGCGGAGCAAAATCTAGAAGATGTGATGAAAGAGCTCGGCATGACCGAAGGTTTTGATGTGGGCTTAGAGATGTCCGGCGTACCCAGTGCGTTTAGCGCCATGCTCAAAACCATGAACCACGGTGGCCGCATCGCGCTGTTAGGTATTCCACCATCATCTATGGCGATTGATTGGAACCAAGTGATCTTCAAAGGTCTGGTGATCAAAGGCATCTACGGCCGTGAGATGTTTGAAACTTGGTATAAGATGGCGAGCCTGATCCAATCGGGTCTCGATATCAGCCCAATTATCACTCACCACTTCAAAGTGGATGACTTCCAAAAAGGCTTCGACATCATGCGCAGCGGGGCTTCCGGCAAAGTTATCCTCGATTGGCAGTAACCGGAAATCTCTCCACAGAGCGCTCCGTAAGGGGCGCTTTGTTTTTGGCTAACACTGTTTTTATAAACAGTAAAGTGGAAAATAAAACCGTATTTAACCTTTCAAAAAGCCCCAATTTAGCCCCAAACACTTTCAATAGTTCTACTGCTAGTCGCCAGTTTAGCCCCAAGATTTCGAATCAAAGTTGAGGTATCTGTTCTTCAAAAGGCTAATGGTTGGTGATTTTTGTTGCTCAAAATTGTTTTTGGACACTTTCTCGTTGGCACATTTGCTACATTAGCGTTTCACGAATAACTATATAGAGAGTTACTTAGCCTTCCTGTGCTAACGGCACAAATCACTAGTGTTTCTATGCAGTTAGCTTAGCAGCAGTCAATAAACTGTAATGAAAGTATGGTAAACATCGTATTAAGTGACTCTAAATTTCGACAGGACCATTAATGAAAATATTATTTGTGTGTAAACACAACGCAAGCAGAAGTATTTTGGCAGAAGCAATTGCAAAAAAAATCCTACCTAGACATTTCCAAATCGCAAGTGGTGGTAGCCACCCTAAAGGTCAGATCAATCCACGTATTGCTCAATACCTTGAAATGCACGGTTTTGATGCTTCAGAGTTTCACAGCACTTCATGGGAAGAAAGGCTGAGTTTTCACCCAGACCTAATAATCACAGTGTGTGACACTATGCACAACGAAACTTGTCCCAACTGGTTATCAGCGGGTATTCGTGTGGCTTGGGATCTGGAGCCATTGCCAAATGATGATGCTTCAATCTCAGAATTTAACAAGGAATGCGACAACATCTATGCATCCCTAACCCGAAGAATTGAAGCACTTGCAACCATCGATTTCCAAAAGCTCGACTCTGAAAAAATAAAACAGCATGTGCTCGAACTGAAATCAATGTAGAGAAGCATCTGTTGTTAAATATTTGCCATAACTCATATAGCGTTATGGCAATTGTCCATGAGTAACAGTTTATCAAGCAAAAGATTCCCGGCTACTTGGTATAGCCATGCATCAATGAAGCATGGCTACTACTGATATTGGTTTCGAAATGCTGATCTTAAGCATAATATTTACGCTTCATTCGCAAAGCGACGTTGACCAGAGCGATTAAAACCGGCACTTCAACCAAAGGTCCAATGACACCTGCAAATGCTTGATCTGAGTTTAATCCAAATACAGCGATTGATACGGCAATAGCCAGTTCGAAGTTGTTACCTGATGAAGTAAAGGCAATAGAAGCATTTTGGTCGTAAGGGATCCCCATACGTTTCCCGATGTAGAAGCTCGCAAAAAACATCACCATAAAATAGATGATCAGTGGTACTGCAATACGGAACACATCCATCGGTAACTCAACGATCATTTCACCTTTCAGACTAAACATCAAAACGATGGTTGCCAAAAGCGCAGTCAGGGTGATTGGCGATATACGCGGGATGAAGACTTCGTTGTACCACTGTTCACCTTTTGCTGATACCAAGAGCTTACGGCTTAAGAAACCCGCTAAGAAAGGGATGCCTAAATAAATTAAAACGCTTTGTGCAATATCCCAGATAGTGATGTCAACAACGAAACTTTCAAGACCAAAGTAAGGGGGTAACACAGTAATAAACAGCCATGCCATAAAACTGTACGTGACAATTTGAAACGCGCTATTTAAGGCAACTAAGGTTGCCCCATACTCTTTGTTTCCGCCACTGATGTCATTCCAAACCAACACCATAGCAATGCATCGAGCAAGGCCAATCAGAATGAGTCCCACCATATAGCCAGGTTGATCACGCAAGAAGAGGATAGCCAAGATGAACATCAAAATGGGTCCTACAATCCAGTTCATCACTAGAGATAGTGTGATGGCTTTTCTATCACGAGTGACCTCACCTAAAAGGCTATAGTTCACTTTAGCCAATGGTGGATACATCATTAAAATCAAGCCAATAGCAAGTGGAATATTGGTTGAGCCGATAGATAGGCTTTCGTTCCAATGAGCCACCTGAGGGAACCATACTCCAATTCCAACGCCAACGGCCATTGCAAGGAAAATCCATACGGTTAGATATCGGTCAAGAAAACTCATTTTTTCAGATGCGCTGGTTTCGACACAGCTAGATATATTACTCATACAGACCTCTTTAAGTTGAAACGGTTGAAGCAACGGGGCATAAACTATTCACTCACTCCAGTTGAACATGACTTACCCTTCATGGACTGCAGCTCAACTTTAATGAGCTGCATATTATGATTAAGGGTGATTTCTAGCACTTGCTTGACCCAAGGCTCTAGAGTCGGATTGATTCGGTAATAAACCCATTTACCACGACGTTCATCAAGAACAAGTTCATGTTTTCTCAACTCGGCAAGATGCCGAGAGACTTTGGGCTGACTGAGATTAAGCGCCTGCATGAGGTCACAGACGCACAATTCCCCTTGTCTCTGCATTAACAGCAGAGATTTAAGCCGAGTTTCTTCTGAAAGCGCTTTGTAAAGAAGGATTGGATCAAACATGGGAACTATTCAATGCCACAAAACATATGAAATATCATATATATGATTTTCCATATATGTCAATTTTTCAGTTAAACATTTAATTCTGAGAAATAAGTTAGATTAGAAAAAGTAATTTGATACCGATCAGAAATTACCGTCTTAAAATTGATACTAAATTGGAATGGGGCAAAAGTTTGTTGTCATGTCGATCTAGTTGGTTGTAGGAGTTATGGGGATTCTGTTCGGTAGGATCCAAAAACCGCCTTTTGGCGGTTATTGATTCCTTACTTTTTCTAGTTCTTGCCATACCCGTTCGGATTCTTTCTTGTTCGATTCAACGAGCCATTTACCGTAGACCCTTGCGACCATGGTGATATCTGCGTGACCCATTTGTTGTGCCAAGTAACTCACGTTGACGTTAGCGTGTGTAATCATCCAACTGGCGTAGGTATGTCGAAGTTGATACTGATTACGGTATCGGACTCCTCCTTTTTTACACAGTGCCGTCCACATTCGGCCTAGTGCACGTTTGCCGTAATAGTCATAGCCACTGACCTTCTGCTCCCGAACGACCTTGGGATTAAACACAAATCGTAGAGACTCTTTTCTGTAGGCCTGCCCGGGTAATTCAACATCGTACTCTTTAGGCTCGAACGAGTAGGTTAAATATTGTTGAGCTTTTAAAGCATCTAAAGCGGGTGGCAGTAGGTCAACAAACCGCTCTTTGTCTGTTTTGGTGGTTTTTAATCCGCGCATATCATAAGTCGAACGGCGGATATGGATCGTTTTATTCTCAAAATCCACATCCTCCCACGCCAGTGCACAAAGCTCGCCACTGCGTATGCCACTATAGACAAGCAAGGTCACGATATTGCGGTGCTGCAGTTGGTGGCAGTGTTTCAAAATGTTGTCGATCTCCGCCATCGAAAAGGGTTGAATATCGACTTCGCTTTCTTTCACTCTTTGCAAAACCTTGGATAAATCGCGACTGACGTATTCCATTTTATAGAGCCAAGCAAGGAAGGCGTTGATCGTCACCAGATTTCGGTTAATGGTGCGACCCGTTTTTCCTTTAACGAGCTCTTGGCGAAACTCAGTCAAAGTCCGTGGTGAAAGAGTGTCACTACTTCTGGTTTTTCCATATATTTCAATAAAATCTCTTAACACCCAATCATATCTTTGCAACGTAGATCGGCGGATATCGTGATCTTTAGAGGCAAGGAATTGCTTCGTGAGTTGTAGTAAGTTCTTTGCTTGAGGGACACCTGATGCGTGTTTCGACTCTGGAAAATGCGCGGAGTAGTTAAAAGTCCCGATTTTCATTTCATAGAGAATGGCTTCTCTTTTCTGTCTAGCAAAGTTTATGTTTTGTTTGTTTGGTGTTAGACCTAAGGATTCCCTATATCTTTTGCCGTTATAGTAAAAGACGATCCTTAAGCTGTTGCCATGTACTTCAATGCCTGATGGAAGATTATCCGTTATTTGGTTCGATGCCATTTATTCCACTCCTCAATATCAATCATCCAAGTACCACGAATTTTTTTCATGACCGTTGATGGATAAAACCCATCGAGAGCTTTCTCTCTTAACGTCTTTGCACTGAGGCCTATGACCTCGGCTGCTTTTTTAAGAGTGATGATGGAAATTTGTGATTGACTCATATTGCCTACCTTTCGATGCCATCTTGTTCACCAATCTTTTTGATGGAGTGCATCGCGCCAAGCTTTTTAGCGAGTGGAGCGGCATCATTGGCAAACATGTTGAGAAATAATGGTGTAATTGTGATTTCTGCAGGGCATTCTCGGCTTAACCCCCAGCTATCGTCAGTGGGATAAAGTGTTAGCGCGATTACTGAACGATGTAATCGTTGGCTAAAGTAAGGTAGTGAAGTGGTTACGGTTCCGTATTGGGTATCAATGGTTGCCGCCATGGATATTTCCTCGCATTGTAATTTTGGACTATGAGCAATAGTTGCCCTTGATATGCGTCATTAGTCTCGCATTAGCACTCAATATTACATATTGGAATTTTATTGTAAATTACAAATTGGAGTTTTTTGGTTTTTTACAAGATAGGGGATGTCGGATGGTTACAATTTGGATAATAAAAAACCGCCTTGCTTGGCGGTTCGTATCTAGTAGGAGGTTGCTAAAAGAGTTTTAACTTTGCATCAATAACAACACCGATAATTTTACAGTTACCATTAACGGCGATGGCGTTATAGGAGGGATTGAGCGGTTTTAAGTACTTCTGACCAGCATCAATAACTAGTTTTTTGAATGTTGCTTCATTTACATCAGTCAGCTTGGCCACAACCAGAGAACCATTCTGATGATCTCGCTCTGTATCCACCAGAACAAGAGTGCCTTCAGGAAAACTGACTCCTACGCCAGATGTCATGGAGTCACCTTCAACTCTCAACCAAAAGCAGCGTTCACTTGTTCGTTCAGTGGTTTCGTACCACTCATTAATTTCCTCGGCGGTATAAGGCTCAATTGCTTCTGACCACATTCCTGCTTGTACTGAACTTAAAACGGGGAAAGACTTCTGGTACGAAGGTTGTATTTGGGGACGTGAAATATTCGCCCATGCTTCATCGGGATACTCCACTAATCCATCAGAATTTAGAGTGACGTGGTCTAACCCTACGATTTTCATCATAGCGGCTATCTCTTCGATACTCGGCTTACGATTTCCACCCAGCCAATGAGCAATCGCGCTTTGGGATTTGTCCAAACGCTCTGCAAGCACGGCTTGAGTGATGCCGTTATCTTTCATTCTGGCCTTAACCAGATCTTTCCAATCCATCTTCATAACGATGATTATTACTTAATGTAATCACACTTAAAACATCCAAAATGTAATTTATCTTGTTTTTGTAAATTCCATTTCGTAATCTTTATGCATGTTCCTATGGAGGAAAAATGTTTACATGACCAATATCAAGCAGATTCTTAAAAACATTGGCAAGTCACAGGGATTGCTTGCGAAAAGTATCGGTATTTCCCAAGGGGCCATAAATCACTATGCCAATGGTAATCGTAAGCCTAGCTACGAGATGGCATGGAAAATTGTTAAAGCTTTGAATGAACTAGGGGCAAGTTGTTCATTCGATGATGTTTTTCCTGAGCCAGCTTTTGAGAAGCGGCAGGAAACAAAGTGTGGTTAGTCGTTGGTCTACCAAGCAAACAGTAAATCTAGAGGTGCAGAGCATGAGAACAAACTCATTTTGGACCACGGTGGAGCAGCTTGCCTGTATCACGGTGAATACCTGTCGCGTAGCGTTATCGCAGGGGCAGGAGACATTAACTTTCGAAAGAGATCAAATTCAGCGATTGAAGGATAAGTGTGAGCATTACCTTCGGGTATTGGATGAGGAAAGAGAGTTGGCTTTAAACCGCGGCAACGGTTTAAAGCCGAGTGAAAAGTCTTGCGAGGAAATTTCACATACCACTTCGGAGAAGCAGTGATGGGAAGAATAGCATTAAGAGCTCGGATTGAGAATCTTCAATGGCGTCTGTTCAAGGTTGAGAAAGGTCAGCAAACCGAGATTACTTACGACGAAATGGCTGACCTTTATGAAGCTAAGCGTCTGTATGTCAAGGCTGTCTATGAGGGATTGGTTCGTGGTTAGAAAGATGCCATGTTTTCCGTACCGAATGCTCGGTGAGTGGATCTGGTTGGTGGCAAGCTTACTTCATCACTTTCTGATTGCGAGGGAACGGGCTTTCTATTGGCCATGGGTAACTATTCGTAGACGGCCAGTGGCTTTAGATAGATTGATCATTGAGGTAATACGATGTCCGTTAAGGTAATGAGCTACGTTTGGGATATTTCTCTTTTCAAAGGCTCTGACAAACTCATTATGCTTTGTCTGGCGGATCATGCTGATGATGCCGGCGTGTGCTGGCCTTCGATTGAAACCATCGCCCGTAAAAGTGGTGTATCTCCAACTACAGTCAAAGCAACCTTGAAGAAGTTGGAAGCGGGGGGCTGGATTGTGAAACGAAACCAGTTCAAGAAAGCCGATTCAGGTCGATTAGTCCGTTCCAATAACCAGTATCAACTGCCCGTGAAGCGATTGAAATCTACCGCCGATGAACAGTCGGATTTCGAACAGACGGATTTCGTCCATTCAAAACTCGAACATTCGAAATACGAACAGACGAATTTACCCGAGGGGGTAGGTCAGATTTCGGCTGGGGGTAGGTCGGATTTCGGCTATAAACCATCAATAGATCCATTAATAGATCCACCAGAAGGCGATGCGCCGCTTTTCAGTGCTCAAGCTGATCCTATTTTGGATCCGGTTGTGTTTGAGATCCCACTCAAAGGTAAAAACGTTTCGTATCCGGTGACCCAATCTCAGTTGGTGGAGTGGCGCTCGCTGTATCCTGCCGTTGATATTCGCCAACAGCTTCGCAACATGATCGGTTGGTGTCAGGCAAACCCAACACGCCAGAAAACCGCGCAAGGGATCCAGCGATTTATCCACGCTTGGCTTTGCAAAGAGCAAGACAAGGGGCGAATTGTCGCGGTGTCTCAAGCTGCGGCGAAACCCATTGATGATGCGCAGTTGTTGAAGCGAAAGATCCAGCAAATTGAAATCGATATTAATAACGAGAACGTCGCGCTGATTTCATTTAAACAGCGAAAGTCCGCGGTATCAGAGCAGGCTGCGCAATCGGCTGAGCGTAAAATCAAGGCCATGATGGCTCAACGAGAAAGTTGGCTCCGAGAGCTTTCGTTGCGAGCGAATGAGTCTTGATGTAATGAGCCCATACCGTTTTGCCATTTTTAGACCATATTCTCAGAGTAAGGAGTCACGACAGTGAGTAAAAAGCTTGAGCTTTTAACACTATTAAGCGCCGCAAGAACCATGAAATGGGAAGAGTCTGTCAGTAAAAATGGACCGACCAAAGAGCAGCTTCTCGGTGCGATGGGCTTAGCGCAGCGCGATAATCCTATCGGTATGGCAATCCTTAATGCCAAATACTTGCATTGTGCTTATTCGTTGGTGGTATTGAGGGATTTTCTTGGATCACTGGAGGTTCATCGCTTAGAGATCGGTTTGGCTTCGAATGAGCTTAAACATTTGCATTATCTGGTCATGGCGGATGTGTTGAATGTTCCGATAGACAGTCAGCAAGCTCGTCTGGCTTCGGTTTGGCGTCGATACAGCGCCTACGCAGCGCGGACCCAGAAATCGATTGAAGCACTTAGTAAAGCCATGCGCTCGATGGAGCGAGCAATTGAGATCAAAACCAATCCATTTGAGAGCCGTCGTTTGCAAGCCAACATTGCGTCACACCAAACGCGTATTGACGCGCAGAAACAGCTACTGGCCGATTACGCGCAGAAAAAGGCCGCAGAATCAGCAAAATGTCCGCGTTGCAAAGCAACAGGCGTTATTCCCAAAACGCAGCGACCTTGTGAGAGTTGTGATGGTGTAGGTGAGTTTCGAACGACGGAAGCGGATTGGAAAGCCTCATTTTTGGGTGCAGTTTTGCCGACTCACAAAGAACTTATCATTCGTCATTGGTCTGCGATTGTTCGCCTACTTCAAGAGTGGAGAACGCAATTGTATCGGCATGAAGCCGAGGCACTTTCGACGCTTGAAAAGCGCTTATCTGCTGAGTTTGAAGATTGAGTAAACTCGAGTCGCTCATTGATATGACAAGGTAATTGCGGTAGATTTTCCAACAATAGCGAGGCTGCATCTTTTGATGCGGCCTTTTTTATTGCTCGCAATTTGGAGCCTTAATGATGGCAAAACGAGATTGGAAAGCGCTGCAACAAGAGTACAAACTCGCGTTTGAACAAACAGGCATCACAATCAAAGCGTGGTGTGATCAAAACCAAATCAATTACAACACCGCGCGTCGATATCTGCAGGTGTTGAATTCGCCACTCGAAAACAGCGAAAAATCAGCAAAAAATGTTCAATCCCCACGTGCTATCACTTCTTCGCATGATGTGGAACGGCTCGCTCAATGTGATCAGTTAGGAGAGGGTAGGGAAGAAAAGGTTTTTAAATCAAAAGGTAAGGGTGAAAAAGCATCAGTGATCAGTGAAAGTGATCAGTTCACTGATCACGTGACTGATCAACACTCACCGAAACCGACCCATGCGCAATTTTTACAGCGTGTTTTGCATCTAGATACGACTCATCAACGCGATGAAAGTGGGCGGTTTATTCATGGCAACCAGTGCTCAACCAAACACAATGGCTATGCACAGCGCTTAAATGATCCAGATGCCATATTTGATGCAGCGAACTCGGACATTGACCACGAGATTGTGTTTTGTCGGGCGCGGGTGCTGAAAGCCATGGAAACCTACCAGAAGATTGGAGCAGAGCTTGGCAAGGAGGGCTTGGCGCTGGCTGAACGCGTCAAACTGTATGAGCTCTACGTCAGCACCGACAACATTGTTGATAGAAACATGGCGCGCGTGGAATCTCTACTACGAACTAAAGCTCAGGTGAAGAAAACGGAATTGGAAGCTGAGCGTATTGCACAAGAGTCTGCCGGGCTTGGAACTGCGATTGCCGACATTGTGCAAGAAATTCAAGAGATGGGGTCGGACGGGTTTGTTCTGGATGATTAACCTTGGTTCCGTCCTTCAAGAGAAGATAAGCGCGCAGGATCGCGCTTTTCTTTTTTCTCGGCTGAGCAATAAGTGGTGGCGGCTCAATCATCTTTACAAGATAGAGAATGAAGATGGCGAGCTGGTGACGTTCAAGCTTCGCCCTGCCCAAGCATTGCTGTTTAAGATGATGGGTCATCGCAACATTATCCTAAAAGCGCGCCAGCTTGGTTTTTCGACCGCCATTGATATCTACCTACTCGATGAAGCGCTATTCAATAAACGGCTTAAGTGCGGCATCGTCGCGCAGGACAAACAAGCTGCGGGGGAGATTTTCAGAACTAAAGTGGAAGTGCCTTATGACAACCTTCCGGCATGGCTCAAGGCGGCAATCCCAACCGAAGAGCGTAAGAGTGGAGCCAACGGTGGGCGCATGGTGTTTAAGAACGGCTCAAGTATTCAGGTTGCCACCTCCTTTCGCTCCGGTACTGTGCAGCGCTTGCATATTTCTGAGCATGGCAAAATTTGTGCGAAGTACCCACACAAAGCCAAAGAGGTGAAAACCGGTACGCTTAACGCGATTCACCAGAATGCGATCTGTTTTATTGAGTCGACGGCAGAAGGTGTCGGAGGCGATTTCTATACCATGTGCATGCGCGCTATGGAGCAAGCCAAAAGTGGGGTAGAGCTGAGCCGCGAGGATTATCAGTTTCATTTTTTCGCATGGTGGCAAGATCCGAAATACCGCTCAAAAGTGCCGATGAATGGGCTCGTAGTGCCGAAAGTGATGGCTGAGTACTTTACCGGAGTCGAAAAATCGATGGGCTGCCAGCTCGATGATGAGCAAAAGCAGTGGTATCTCGAGAAAGAAGCCATGCAGGGCGAGGAGATGAAACAGGAATTCCCGTCCACGCCGCTGGAAGCGTTTTTAACCTCAGGACGTCGGGTGTTTAATCCTGTCCATATTATGGCCGCGGAAGCGGATGTTCTTGCCCCGTTCTTGGTCTATGACCTTGAGCCTATGACGGGAAATCTAACTCGGGTGCACTCGATAGAGAGTCACGATCCGCTTCGCATGCAGCGCAACGCGATGAACCTTTTGCTGATGTGGGAAATGTTTGATGAGGATGAAGAGTATGCGCTGGGTGTGGATATTGCCGAAGGGCTAGAGCATGGCGACCGCAGTAGTATCGATGTTGTGAAAAAATCCGATGGTGAGCAAGTGGCCCACTGGTTTGGCTATATCGATGCTGAGTTATTGGCTTATCTGGTTAAACATATCGCGATTTTATACGGCAACGCTTACGTGATGCCTGAGCGCAATAACCACGGCCATGCCTTTATTCAAAAGCTTCGAGAAATCTATCCCACACCTTACATCTATTCAGAGCAATACCTAGATCGCGACAACGATGATGAGACGGTCAAACTCGGCTGGTTAACCACCAAACAATCCAAACCTATCCTCACGGAAGGCATGAAAACGCTCTTTCAAAACGGCGTCTCTGGCATTCGTTGGATGGGGACTATTTCGGAATACCACAGCTATGTGTACGACAAAAAGGGAGCGATGAACGCTCAGGAAGGGTGTTTTGATGACCAAGTGATGAGTCATATGCTCGCCCAAGAAGCCCGTGCACGTATGCCAAAGCGTGTGAAGTCAGAAGACCTCAAACGCGATCCTTCTAACAATCATTGGCAGACCAAATGATGCAACACGCAAAACTCGATACTTTTATGCTGCGTATTCTCTCCGATATTGATGGCCAACCTGACTGGCGCAGCGCTGCCAAAGTTGCCACCGCGTACTACGATGGCGATCAGCTTGATCCGAGAGTCAAAGATAAGCTTAAACAGCGTGGCCAGCCTACCACAATCCATAACCTGATTGCGCCGACCATTGATGGTGTGCTCGGGATGGAAGCCAAAACACGCACCGACCTTTTGGTGTGCGCAGATGATCCCGATGAACAAATGGAGCTGATGGCGGAAGCCGTGAATGCCGAGTTTTCGGATGCGGCGCGGCTAGGGCGGCTTGATAAAGCACGCTCAGAGGCGTATGGGTCGCAAATCAAAGCGGGCGTGGGGTTTGTTGAGGCATACCGAAATCCGAACCCGTTCGGGCCTAAATACAAAATCAAGCTTATCCCTCGTGATGAAGTGTTTTGGGACTGGTTCTCCACTGAACCTGACTGGAGCGATTGTCGCTGGGTGATGCGTATGCGCTGGATCGATATTGATGAGCTCATGACTTTGGTTCCCCATAAAGCGAAGGTACTGGAATACGCGAAAAAGGATTGGCGTGGATTCGTTGATGTTGAAAACCTCGAAGGGCTCGACCCACTGTTGACCAGTGCGCATGAGGCATTTAATCACTGGTCACGGGATCATTCGGAGTACTTATCCCATAACCGTGAGCGTATTCGTTTGCAGATTGTGTATGTGCGTCATATAGAACGCAAAGCCGTGCTTGAAACCCAAGATGGGCGTGTGATGGAGTTTGACCCGAATGATCTGGCTCATGCGATGGCACTGGCGATGGAGAGAGCCACACTGCGGCAGGCTCAAGTCAGCCGGATTAAAGAAGAGTGGTACGCTGGGATGTATCACTTATTGAGCCGTGACTGTGCCGCGCCTAATGGCCTGTTTCCCATTGTGCCGTTTTGGGGATTTCGCAAAGACGCCAGTGGTGAGCCCTATGGTCTGATTGCTCGAGCCATTCCTGCGCAAGATGAAGTCAACTTTAGGCGCATTAAGTTGACGTGGTTACTGCAGGCCAAACGAGTCTTAATGGATGAAGATGCCACTAATATGAGCCAACAACAGATTTTAGAAGAGGTTGAACGACCCGATGGTCTGATTAAGCTCAACCCACAGCGGAAAAACCAAAAATCCATCAGCGAAGTGTTTCAGGTCCAACAAGATTTCAATATCGCCGCGCAGCAATTTAATGTGATGCAGGATTCGATGAAGCTTATCCAAGATACCATGGGCGTTTATGGAGCCTTCTTGGGGCAAGAATCCAACGCGACCAGTGGGATTGCGATTGCCAATCTGGTGGAGCAAGGGGCGACAACGCTTGCCGAAATCAACGATAACTACAACTTTGGATCGCAGCTATTGGGTGAGCTGCTACTGGGGTACATCCTTGAGGATATGCGTGAGCAGCACAATAAAGCGATTGTGATCAACCGCAATGACAAGCGAAAGCGCAAAACCGTGGTGATGAACCACGTCGATGAACAAGGGCTACTGACCAATGATCTAACCCGCTTACGCGCCCATATTGCGCTCGCTCCCATTCAGCAAACCGCTGCTTACAAATCTCAGTTGGCAGAGCGAATGATGATGATCACCGCGCAGTTGCCGCCAGAGGTACAAATCACCGTGATTGATTTAGTGCTTGAGCTTACCGATGTGCCGAATAAGCAAGAGTTTATGGAGCGTGTCCGAGCGGCGCTGAATATTGAAAAAGAGCCGGAGGATATGACAGAGGAAGAGCAGACCGAGTTAGCCGCGCAAAAGCAGCAGGAGCAACAGCTTCAGCAAAAGCAGCTTGAGTTGCAGATGCGTGAAATGGAGGCCAAGGTCCTCAAACTGGAAAGCGAAGCAAAGAACATCATGGCCAAGGCGCAGCGCGAAGAAGGTTTAACCGATAGCCAGCGCTACGACAATGCCAAAACCCAAGCCGAAACCAAGCGGATTTTGCAAGAAATCGAAAACCTCAATCTCGAAATGAGTCAAATGCAAAGCCAGATGCTGCAAACCGTGGAGGCCATGATTGAACAGATGTAGAGGGTTACTGTAATTAGCTTATATACAGTGATAGGCGGTAAGGGTAAGCATGAGCAAAAGAGAGGCGCTCCGCTACAAAACACATAGAAAATCCTATTTATAAGGTTTATAGTAAGTATAATTTTCATGATTTTATAAACCGAGCTATTGCTTGAGAGGATTCCATGTTTGCAGAACGCTTAGAACGAGCCCGTAAGGCTGCCGGGCTATCCATGAATGCATTAGCCAACAAGGTGGGACTGTCTGCTAACGCCATTAAAAAGTATGAGCACGGCACGGCTATGCCTTCTTCTTCAAACCTAATAAAACTAGCGAAAGCGCTCGATGTGCGAACAGAGTACTTCTTTCGTCCAACGAAGGTGAAATTAGAAGGGGTAGAGTACCGCAAGCGTGCTAGTACACCAAAGAAAGTTTTAGACCGAATTAATGGTGATGTTTTAGAACAAGCTGAACGTTGGCAAGAGCTTTTAGAGTTGTATCCTGACTCCGTGAAGCCTATCCCCGAGTTTACTTTACCGAATACGCTTCCTGAACAAATTACTCACCTAGAACAAGCGGAAGACTTAGCGATTCAAATGCGCCACGCTTGGGATCTCGGTCTAAACCCAATTCACGATATGATCGATACCCTAGAAGCTAAGGGTGTGATGATCATTACCACTGATGTGGAAACGGATAAAAAATTTGATGGTTTAGCCGGAAAAATCGGTAATACACCTGTAGTCGTTATCTCCACTGCTCAAAGTGGTGATCGACAACGTTTTACCTTAGCCCACGAACTTGGACACCTAGTCGTGCATGGACGTTTAACGGAAGATCTTGATGAAGAGAAGGTTTGTAACGCCTTTGCTGGATCATTTCTTTTGCCAGCCCAAACCCTTATTGAACACTTGGGTGAAAAGCGTCGTCATATTGAGCCGCGTGAATTACTGATGCTAAAGCACGAGTACGGTATAAGTATGCTGGCAGCGCTGTTTCGAGCTGGACAATGTGGAATAATCACTCCAGCAACTCAAAACAATCTATTTATGTTGTTTAGTAAAAATGGCTGGCGAACTCAAGAACCCGGAAAAGCTTATCCTCAGGAATCCACTTTCCTGCACAAGCAGTTGGTTTATCGTGCTCTAAGTGAAGAGTATATCGGGGAGTCAAAAGCTGCAGAGTTACTGGGAATGTCTATCTCCAGCTTTCATAAAGAACGAAAGTTAGAGGTGCTAACTCAGGAGGCTCTAGGTGCAACAGCTTCTCATTAGTGATGCCAATATCCTCATTGACATGGAAGAAGGTGGTCTACTGGAAGCTATGTTTCAGTTACCCTATGACTTTGCAACACCAGATATCCTTTTTTTTGAAGAGCTTGAAGAGGAGCATGCGCACTTACTGGGTTTAGGGTTAGCATTAAAAGAAGTTTCTTCAGCGTCCATGATGTATGCCATGAAGCTAACAGGAACCTATACCCAAGCTAGCCGAAACGATTGTTTTGCCCTTGCTTTAGCCAAGCAAGAGCAGTGCCCTTTGTTGACAGGCGATATGGCACTGAGGAAAGCAGCTGAGAAAGAGGCAGCGATTGTCAAAGGCACCGTGTGGTTAGTAAGCCAACTGGTGGTTCACCAGCAAATCAATACAGAACAAGCGCGAGCGGCCTACAGTCAGATGCAAGCCAATGGCAGGCGTTTACCATGGGCCATTGCAGAACAAGCGTTAGTCGAACTAGAACAAACTAATTAAGAATAAATTGTCCTCAAAAAGTGCAATTCAGAACGATCAGGAATTTAAACAATGACAAGTTTACAACAACGTGCCGAACTTCAACGCCAAATATGGGCGATTGCTAACGATGTTCGAGGCTCAGTGGATGGCTGGGATTTTAAACAATATGTACTGGGTACGCTGTTCTACCGTTTTATCAGTGAAAACTTTGTCAACTACATCACAGGCGGAGATGATAGCGTTAATTATGCTGCCATGTCTGACGATGATGAAAACATCAAGTTTGCTAAAGAAGATGCCATTAAAACCAAAGGCTATTTTCTTTACCCTAGCCAGTTGTTTAGCAATGTGGCGGCTAATGCACACAAAAACGAAAATTTAAATACGGATTTGGCAGCAATTTTTGCTGCAATCGAAAACTCAGCCAATGGCTATGATTCAGAAAAAGACATCAAAGGCTTGTTTGCGGATTTTGATACCACCAGTAATCGTCTGGGTAATACGGTAGAGGCAAAAAACAAACGCCTGGCAGCTGTGTTAAAAGGCGTGGCAGGATTAACCTTCGGTAATTTTGAAGACAACCAAATTGATTTATTCGGTGATGCCTACGAGTTCCTGATTTCAAACTATGCCGCGAATGCGGGTAAATCCGGTGGTGAATTTTTCACGCCCCAGCACGTTTCAAAATTGATCGCACAGCTGGCCATGCACGGCCAAACCAGCGTCAATAAAATCTATGACCCAGCAGCAGGCTCGGGCTCGTTGCTGTTACAAGCCAAAAAGCACTTTGATGCGCATATCATTGAAGATGGTTTTTTTGGTCAAGAGCTCAACCATACCACCTACAACTTGGCGCGTATGAATATGTTTTTGCACAACATTAACTACGACAAGTTCAACATTCAATTAGGTGATACCTTAACCGAACCACACTTTTTAGATGACAAACCGTTTGATGCGATTGTCTCAAACCCGCCTTATTCAGTGAAATGGATTGGTAGCGACGACCCAACCCTAATCAACGACGACCGCTTTGCGCCCGCAGGTGTGCTTGCACCCAAATCAAAAGCCGACTTTGCCTTTGTGCTACATGCGCTCAGTTACCTATCAAGCAAAGGTCGCGCAGCTATTGTTTGCTTCCCAGGTATTTTTTACCGTGGTGGTGCTGAGCAAAAAATTCGTCAGTACTTGGTTGATAACAACTATGTCGAAACCGTGATTTCACTGGCACCTAACCTGTTCTTTGGCACCACCATTGCGGTGAATATTTTAGTGCTATCTAAGCACAAAACCGACACCACCACCCAGTTTATCGATGCTAGTGGACTGTTTAAAAAAGAAACCAATAATAACGTACTAACGGACAACGACGACGAAAAAAATCCGGGACATATTCAGCAAATCATGAAGGTGTTTGCCAGCAAAGAGAACGTGGAGCACTTTGCTAAATGCGTTGATTTGGATGTTATCGCTGGAAATAGCTACAACCTTTCGGTAAGCAGTTATGTGGAAGCAAAAGACAACCGCGAGCTAGTGGACATTACAGAGCTTAATGCCGAACTTAAAACCACCGTTGCTAAAATTGATGCGCTTCGCAGTGATATTGATGCCATTGTGGCGGAGATTGAAGGTGAGGAGGTTGAGGCATGAGTCATTTAAGCTACATAGAGAAGCTGCTGGATGGGGTTGAGGTGGAGTGGAGGCCATTGGAAAAAGTCATACATTCCCTAAAAACCGGGCTGAATCCTCGTAAAAACTTCCAATTAAACACTAGTGATGCTCAAGGATATTACGTAACCGTCCGAGAAATTCAGGATGGAAAGATCGTTTTTCTTGAGAAAACCGACAGAGTGAATGACAGAGCATTAGAGCTCATAAATGGTCGTTCTAATTTAGAAGTTGGCGACATATTATTCTCCGGAACCGGAACGGTTGGACGTACTGCGGTAATAGAAGCAAAACCTGCTAACTGGAATATCAAGGAAGGGGTTTATACGATAAAGCCCATTCAAGAAAAAATTCTCCCGAGATTTTTATCACATTTATTAAATTCGAGTGAGATAGTTAAAGACTACGGCAAAAAAATTGTAGGAAACCCTGTAGTTAGCCTGCCTATGGGCGAACTAAAAAAACTTTTAGTCCCCATCCCATGCCCAGATAACCCAGAAAAATCGCTGGCAATACAAGCTGAAATAGTGCGTGTTCTGGACGCATTTACCGCCATGACCGCCGAGCTGACCGCCGAGCTTAACATGCGGAAAAAACAATACAACTACTACCGCGACCAGTTGTTAAGTTTTGAAGAGGGTGACGTTGAGTGGAAGGCGCTGGGGGAAGTATTCAATATTTTCGCAGGCGGAGATAAACCAAAAGACGCTTTTTCAGAGGAAGAAACCGATGAATTTAACGTGCCAATTCTATCTAATGGAATAGGCTTAAAATCTTTGTATGGTTGGACAAACTTACCAAAAATAACCGAACCAAGCTTAACGGTTTCAGCTCGAGGGACTATTGGATGGACCAGTTATCGTGATCGACCATTTTTCCCGATTATCCGATTACTTGTTTTAACACCGAAAATTGGCGTGAATACAAAATACGCTTATTACTATATGAAAACCATTGAAAATAATTATCCCGTGCCGCCAGCTGGGATACCTCAGTTAACCAAGCCCATGATAGAGAATGTTCAATTTCCGATTCCCTATCCAAATGACCCTGAAAGATCGCAGGCAGAGCAAGCGCGCATTGTCGCTATCCTCGATAAATTCGACGCTCTAACTAACTCAATCACCGAAGGTCTCCCCCGCGAAATTGAGTTACGCCAAAAGCAATACGAGTATTATCGTGACCTGTTGTTGAGCTTCCCGAAATCTCATTCAGATGAGGCAGCTTAATGAGTAACACGCTAACGGAAATAGCAGAACAGCTTAAAGCACGTCAAAACAAGGTGCAGTTAATCTATGCCTTTAATGGCACGGGTAAAACGCGTTTGTCGCGTGAATTTAAAGAGATCATAGCCCCGAAAGAGGATGGGCAAGATGCGCTTGATGATGCAGAGCAAGGGCCACTGTCGCGCCACAAGATTTTGTATTACAACGCGTTTACGGAAGACTTGTTTTACTGGGATAACGATTTATATGCGGATGCAGAGCCGAAGCTAAAAATCCAACCCAATACATTTACCGATTGGATTTTGCAAGAGCAAGGGCAAGACATGAACGTGATCAGCACGTTCCAGCGCTATGCCAACGATAAACTAACGCCACGCTTTAATCCGCAATACACGGCTAAAGACAAAGACGGAAAAGATGTTATCGTCAAAGCCTTTTCTGAGGTGACGTTTTCACATCAAGGTGGCGATGACGAACCGGATAGAAAAATTAAAATATCAAAGGGTGAAGAAAGTAACTTTATTTGGAGTATTTTTTATTCATTGCTCGAACAAGTGATTAGCATCTTAAATGTACCTGAAGATGCTGGCCGCGAAACTGACCAGTTTAACCAATTACAATATGTGTTTATTGATGACCCAGTGAGCTCATTAGATGACAACCATTTAATAGAGTTGGCTGTTGATTTAGCTCGTTTAATTAAGTCGAGTGATTTTGCTATTTCTGGTCTTAAGTTCATCATCACCACTCATAATCCGCTTTTTTATAATGTTTTGCATAACGAGTTTAATAAAGCACCAAAGTTCGTTTTGCGCAAACTTGATGATGGTAAGCATGACCTGATTGAGCAGAAAAATGACTCGCCCTTCTCGTATCACCTGTATTTAAAGAATGAGTTAATGAAAGCGGCAGACTCAGGCGATATACACAAATACCACTTTAATTTTTTGCGAAATGTACTCGAAAAAACCTCAACGTTTTTGGGGTACGAAGAGTGGGGGGAGTTGTTGCCCGGTGTCAAAGGTAATAGGGCTACCGGGCAAGTAAACCCCTATGCACGGGTGATTAATTTATATAACCATGCAAAACACGCAGGCCATGAAGTGGCCGAAGTCGAAGAAGATCATAAGCGCGTCTTTAAGTTTCTAGTGAAAGAGATAGACAATATTTATAAAGGCATGCGAACTCAACAAGGGACACAGGCTTAGGAATAGATATGGCAGAATACAAAGCAATCGCAGAGTCTAAAAATTATATTGTTTTAGATAAATATACACGCCAAGACCAAATTGCTGAGGGCTACCAGAGCGAAGGTGATTTAGAACGTGAACTGATTCAGGACCTTAGCAACCAGGGCTATGAGTATTTACCTGCGCTAACGACACCCGATGCCATGATGGTGAATGTGCGTAAACAATTACAAGCCCTCAATAAGGTCGAGTTTACTGATGCCGAGTGGGCTCGCTTTTGCGAGCAATACTTAAACACCCCAAGCGATAATATTCTCGACAAAACCCGCAAGGTGCACAGCGACTATATCTTCGATTTTGTCTTTGATGATGGCCATATAGAAAACATCTACCTATTCGACAAGAAAACCATTGCTCGCAACAAAGTGCAGGTCATTAAGCAGTTTGAGCAAACGGGAAGCCATGCCAACCGTTACGATGTGACGATTTTGGTCAATGGTTTGCCTTTGGTGCAAATTGAACTGAAAAAGCGTGGTGTGGCGATCCGTGAGGCATTTAATCAAATTCATAGGTACAGCAAAGAGAGCTTTAATGCAGAGAACTCGTTGTACAAGTTCTTGCAGCTTTTCGTGATCTCTAATGGCACCGACACGCGCTATTTTGCCAATACCACCAAGCGCGACAAAAACAGCTTCGACTTTACGATGAACTGGGCGAAGTCAGACAATACGCTGATCAAGGATTTAAAAGACTTTACCGCCACCTTTTTCCAGAAAGAGACGCTGCTTGAAGTGATCTTGCGTTACTCGGTGTTTGACGTCAGCAATACCTTGCTCGTGATGCGCCCTTATCAAATTGCGGCCACTGAGCGCATTTTATGGAAGATAAAGAGCGCGTTTAACGCTAAAGACTGGGCTAAGCCTGAAAGTGGGGGGTACATTTGGCACACCACGGGCTCTGGCAAAACACTCACCAGCTTTAAAGCGGCACGTTTGGCCACCGATTTAGATTGTATCGATAAAGTCTTCTTTGTGGTGGACAGAAAAGACCTCGACTATCAGACCATGAAAGAGTATCAGCGGTTCTCGCCTGATAGTGTGAACGGTTCAGACAGTACCGCAGGGCTTAAGAGTAACCTGGACAAAGACGATAACAAGATTGTTGTTACCACAATCCAAAAGCTCAACAACTTAATCAAAAGCGAAAGCGATTTAGCTATCTACAACAAGCAAGTTGTCTTTATTTTTGATGAGTGTCATAGAAGCCAGTTCGGTGAAGCGCAGAAAAACCTGAAGAAAAAATTCAAAAAGTACTACCAGTTTGGCTTTACCGGTACGCCAATTTTCCCTGAAAACGCCTTGGGTGCTGAAACCACGGGCAGCGTGTTTGGCCAGCAGTTGCACACGTATGTGATCACCGATGCCATTCGTGATGAAAAAGTACTCAAGTTCAAAGTGGACTATAACGATGTTCGTCCGCAATTTAAGAGCATTGAGACTGAGCAGGATGAAAAGAAGCTTAGTGCCGCGGAGAATAAGAAAGCGTTCTTGCATCCAATGCGCATTCGTGAAATCTCGCAGTATATTCTGAGCCATTTTAACCAGAAAACGCATCGAGCCTATTCTGGTGCCAAAGGGTTTAACGCCATGTTTGCGGTCAGTAGTGTTGATGCAGCGAAAGCGTACTATGAAACCTTTAAAACATTGCAGGCCGAGGCCGAAAATGGACCTACAAGTAAATCTCTGCGAATTGCGACTATCTTCTCATTTGCAGCCAATGAAGAGCAGGACGCTATCGGTGATATTTTAGATGAGAGCTTTGAAGTCAGTGCCATGAACAGCAGCGCGAAAGAGTTTTTGAGCGCCGCGATTAACGATTACAACGCCATGTTTAAATCTAACTATGGCGTGGACAGTAATGGCTTTCAGAACTACTACCGTGATCTTGCCCAGCGCGTGAAGAATCAAGAAATAGATCTGCTCATAGTGGTGGGGATGTTTTTAACGGGCTTTGATGCGCCTACGCTTAACACCTTGTTTGTTGATAAGAATTTGCGCTATCACGGCTTGATGCAGGCATTTTCTCGCACTAACCGCATTTATGATGCGACGAAGACCTTTGGCAATATTGTTACCTTCCGGGACTTGGAACAGGCAACCATTGATGCAATCACCTTGTTTGGTGACAAAAACACCAAAAACGTGGTGTTGGAGAAGAGCTACAAAGAATACATGGAAGGCTTTAACGATATTGCTACTGGCCAAGCGCGTCGAGGTTTTGTTGATATCGTCAAAGAGCTGCAAGAACGCTTTCCAAATCCAGAAAATATTGAAAAAGAACAAGATAAAAAAGAGTTTGCCAAGCTATTTGGTGAATACCTCAAAGCAGAAAATATTTTACAAAACTACGATGAGTTTGCTGGATTAAAAGCACTGCAAAGCCTAGATACCAGTGATGAACAAGCTGTTGAAGAGTTCAAGTCAAAGTACTATCTGGACGATGCTGACATCGAGGCAATGCAAACCATCGATATGCCGAGCGAACGTGCTATTCAAGATTATCGCTCTACCTATAACGATACCCGCGACTGGTTACGCCGCGATAAAGAAGGTCAGGACAAAGATAAGTCAACGGTAGACTGGGACGATGTGGTCTTTGAAATTGATTTGCTTAAATCGCAAGAAATCAACCTCGATTACATTCTGGAACTGATTTTTGATCACAATAAGAAGAACAAGAGCAAAGAAGGCTTGATTGAAGAAGTCCGCCGTATGATTCGTGGTAGCCTTGGTAATAGAGCGAAAGAGAGCTTAGTGGTTGATTTTATTAACCAGACAAACCTAGATGAGATCAATGACAAAGCCAGCATTATCGACGCTTTCTTCAAATTCGCCCAGGCGGAGCAGAAGCGCGAAGCCGATGCCATTATTGCCTCTGAAAAGCTCAATATCGATGCTGCCAAACGTTATATTGCGTCATCACTCAAGCGAGAGTACGCTTCTGAAAATGGCACTGCACTCAATGAAGCATTACCAAAGCTCAGTCCATTGAACCCACAGTACCGAACGCAAAAGCAAACCGTTTTCCAGAAAATCGCTGCTTTTGTTGAGAAGTTTAAAGGTGTGGGTGGACAGCTATAATTCTAAAGATGTTAACTCTTGAGTTTCCCTCTAACTTGCGGTAGATTTTCCAACAATACCAAAGCTGCCTCCGGGCGGCTTTTTTTGTTTCTGGACCCTGCCATTGGCGGGGTTTTTTATTGGCTGTCGGGAGTTGAGATGCCATTGAAAGAGCCGGAGAGCTGGACCCAACTCCAATCCATAGGCCTTGCGCTGATGGCGATTTGGGGAGGATTGGTGACTTACATCATCGATATTCGCAAAAAGAATCGTCCCTTTCGTTGGGTAGAAGCGCTGATGCAAATCATCGTCTCTGGATTTGCGGGCGCATTGTGTGCTTTGGCCGCGATGTACTTTGAATGGCCGCAAGAATTGGCGGGGTTTGCTTGTGGTATCAGTGGTTACGCAGGCTCGCGGATCCTTGCCATATTTGAGCGCAAATTTATTAGCTCTATCTCAAGTCAGCCTTAAACGCAGTATGCTTTGTATTGCCCTCACATGCTTGGTTGGATGTGGGGGCTTTTTATTGGAGAAACGTCATGTTTGATGTGGTGTTCGAGCGTCTCATGCCCCACGAAGGTGGCTTTCAATGTGACCCCAAAGATCGCGGCAACTGGACCGGAGGACGTGTCGGCGTTGGTGAGCTTAAGGGCACCAATCGTGGTATTGCCGCGATGACTTACCCACATCTTGATATCAAAAACCTCTCTTATGAGCAGGTGAAGGCGATTTACTTCGAGGATTGGTGGCAAGCACTCGGTATGGCGCGCTTTCGTCCGGCAATGCAATACCAACTCTTTGATGCTGCGGTGCAGCATGGTTGGCATCGTGCCGTGAAAATGCTGCAAAACGCAGTGGGTGAAAAGCCTGACGGCATTATCGGCCCGAAGACGCTGTCGGCGACACAAACGATGGATCTCAATGATTTACTGATGCGCTACATCGCCTATCGCATCACGTTTTACACCAAAGTATCGACCTTCAACGAATACGGACGAGGGTGGATGCGCCGAGTCGCGCAGTGCTTGCTGTTCGCCGCAGTGGATAATGACCTTTAAGGGGAACTTATGGATAAGCTAGGTCTTATTTTGAAAAGCCGCAAAGTGATCCGAGCGTTAGTGGCGTTATTGGCGGCACTGATGATGTCATTGGGCTACCAGATATCGCCGGAGTTTCAGTCGCTGGTGTCACAGGCGGTGTGTGAAGTGATGGAATGTATCGGAGTAACACCATGAACGAGTGGTTATCCCTTTTGATGAGGCTAGTGAATGCGATTTTGGATTCGATTAATCGGTCGCGTAAACAAGCGGCAACCGATTCTCCTAGTGAGCATATTGCTAATGGTGGTCTCGTGCAGCGCAGTGAGAAAACCTTCGCCGATGTGGCCAACCAACCTGACCGTGATTGAGCTCGCTGATGGCGGACTTTGCCTTGACCGAGCTTCGGCAGAAAAGCTTGCCGCTTTTAAAGCGGAATTAGAGTCGTTGTAAGCGGGAGTATTGATGAAAAGTATCGCGCATGAACTCACGGTATTGGTGGATAAATCCAAGCCGTTTCGTTCGTTGTTGGTAAAAGCTGAGGTGGGTGGCTCCGTCGAGCTGCAATATGAGCTCGATGGTGAGCGGATCACCGCACAAACCTTCACTGCGACAGGTCACTATGAGCTGGTGATCTTGCGTAGCGGATACCTTGTTCCAAATAATGCCCACTTTTCCTTGGTGTAAGCATGGTCGACCAACAGCCACTTTGGGTACGCCGAGTATTGGTGAGCCGCGAACGCTACGCCCCATATTTTGATGGTTTAACACAATATGCCGTATTGGATAAACCTATGGTTTTCACTGGTGATTTTGATATTTCTATTGAGGCCGAAGGGTTAAGAAACGACAGTTTTCAAGCGCTCTTTTCTGGAGAGACGGTCGATAATTTCTTTCGATTACTTCAAGGTGGCAGTGGGATCCAGTGCTATATCGGTGGCGCAATTGTCTCTTGGTTGACCAATCAGTTTGATGCGTCTCAGTCTCATCATTACCGGCTGAAACGGGTGGGGTCAGTGGCCTCCATTGGTGTTGATGGCGAATGGAAAGTCAGCCGTGAAGGTATTCAAACGCCGCTCACCGTCACTCGTATGATGCGCTCTTGGACCACCTCACTTTTCACAAGAGGGCAGATCCGCGAGCTCATCATTCAAGGGGCGGTGTATCCCTTAGATCAGAAAGAGAGTGCCATTCAAAGAAGCCAGCCAGATAACGGTAATTCGCTGACCATCATCAACCATACCAAAGCGATGTGGAGACGTGTATGAGCCTCTATCAGATGTATGCTTTCCTTTCACTGCCCGAGTGGAAAATGCGCTTTAAATCCCGATTTCCTGATGCGGTTGAGGTTCAGGGCTATAAGCTGGCGGTGTTTTTGAATACAGAAAAAGAGGCGTTGATGCGTCAGGCGAGCCAAGTAGTCGAACTGGAAGCGAGCGCCATTATCACCGCACTGGCCACACAAAATCACGCCTGCATGATCTGTGATTACGCTGCCGCCATGCAGGTTTGCCAGCATTTCGAGTCCAGCGAGCAATAGTCCCCATGAATATTCAGTGCCGAGCCTTGTGCTCGGCTTTGTTGTTTTTGTCGCTAAGCGTTTTTTCGAGAGCACTTAACCGCACAGACAGCGACACGTCTAATCAAAGGAGTCACCATGAATACCCATCAAGACACGATTGCCGTCACTGGTAATGAAACATTGGAAGAGCTGGAAGCTTTGCTGGAATCGATGGAAGCGGAAGAAAGTCGCCCAACAGTCGAGAAGGAACAAGGTGCTGACGAGCACCTTGCTCCCTCTTCACAATCGCAAAGCGTGGAAGGTTTAGACGGCGATACCGATGCAGCCTCGCCAACTGCAAAGCCTAACGCAAAGCCAGACGGTATTCTTGCCAGAGACCAAAAGCACATTATCCCGATGGAGGTGCTCGAGCGAGAGCGGCAAGAAAAAGCTCAGCTTCGCCAAGAGCTTGAAGAGTTAAAAGCGCATTCAGCGCAGCTTGAAAAAGCGCAGCGCATGATTGATGTGCGTAACAAACAACTCGAGGAATTGGGCGTTGCGCCGGCTGACTTACCTGAAGATGTCACCATTGATGAAAAAAAACTTGCTGCGTTACAGGAGGATTACCCCGAGCTCGCCCCTTTCTTTTTGGCTATGAATAACAAAATTGAGGCGTTGGTTTCTAGCGGCACGGTGACGGCCTCGACCACATCACCGGAGACTGAAAGCGCCGCGCCAGTCGACAATGCTGAGTTGACGACGGCGCTACAAGCAAACGCGGATTTGCAGTCGTGGATGAGTGAAGGTGGGGCGCGTTGGAATGCCGCGCAGCAAATTGATGACCATTTGGCTTCAAGTTCTGAATGGGCGAATCGAAGCTACGCCGAGCGATTTGAAGAGGTCAGTAAGCGGGTACGACTGGCGTTTGGTGATGATCCTAAATTGTCAGCCCAAGAGGCTCTGAGCGCGGCGCAAGAAGCAAGTCGTAAAGCGAAAAACGCTTTGCCTGCGTCTCCGAGTGAGCTTGGCAATACTCATCGCACGGGGGATTCCGATCTGATGAACCGGGTACAGAGTGCAAATCACGAAGAGCTGGGTAAATTGTTTGACTCTCTCAGTGAAGCGCAAATCGAGCAACTGCTTTATAACGCTGGATTCTAAACCCGTTTTTCAAACACTAAGCCTCAGATGACACGCTGGGGCTTTTTTATTGGAGTGAAAGTATGACAACCATTACTGACGGCGTGAAGTTACAGGAAACCGCGCTGTTCAAAGCGACCCTGCGCAACCGCTCGTTTACCAATATGTTGACCGAAGATGCGCCGCAGAGTGTGACCAGTAATAAAAAAGGCAATGAGCAAACCTCACCTCATGCTCCGATTGTCCGCTGCGCCGACTTAAGTAAATCGGCAGGGGATGAGGTAGAAATGCAGATTGTGCATGGTTTGACGAAAAAACCGACCATGGGCGATCGCCGAATTGCCGGACGAGGTGAAAGTTTAGAGTTCGCGGACTTCTCACTGAAAATCAACCAAGGCCGCCATCAAGTGGATTCTGGCGGTAAGATGACGCAACAAAAGACTCGCCATCCACTGCGTAAACTCACTCGAGCTTTACTGCCGGATTACGTGAATACGCTGCAAGATCAGGTTACGACAGTGCACCTTGCCGGAGCGCGGGGGGATTATGCGACCGATGACATCATTGTGCCTTTAGAAAGTGATACTGAGTTTGCCGAGATCATGGTCAATGATGTCTTGCCGCCAACGTATGATCGCCACTTCTTTGGGGGCGATGCGACCTCCTTTGAAGGGCTCGATGCGGCGGATATTTTCTCGATTGAAACATTGGATAATATCGGTCTCTACCTTGAAGAGATGCCACATCCACTACAACCAATCCGTTTTAATGACGACAAGATGGCGGGTGATGAGCCCTTCTATTTACTGAGTGTTACCCCACGTCAATGGAGTGACTTCTATACCTCAACCTCAGGTAAAGATTGGCAAAACCTCACTGCGAATGCGATTTCCCGATCGCGTAACTTTAATCATCCGGTGTTTCGTGGCGACTGTCTGATGCGGGGCAATATCTTGGTGCGCAAATACAAAGGTATGCCGATCCGTTTCAATCCTGGTTCTGTTGTCTCGATTTCCAATAACGATAAAGCAGCCAGTGTGCGTCAAGTCAATGCGGCCACCACCATAGATCGTGCCATGTTACTCGGCGGGCAGGCGTTGGCATACGCGTGGGGAAAAACGCAAGGTGGCCAATCCTTCCGTTATCACGAAGAAGATGTGGATGCGGGTAATCGTACCGAAGTCACGGTGTATTGGATGAATGGCTCCAAGAAAATTCGCTTTAAAGATAAAACGGGTCGCGTGAACGATCACGGGGTGATTGCGCTCGATACGGCTGTGAACCTGTAGTGGAGTAAACGTGAATGACTCATCGACAAAGTGAAACTTTTAACAACCGTGTCTACGTTGGGGCGCACGGCAATTTATCGCTTGAAGAAGGAAAACTCAGTGCCAAAAACACGCCTATCGATACGGTATTTGCTGTCTTGGAGCTGCCGATAGGTTTAAAGCTGACGGGGATACGTTTGGTGACCAATGGGCTTGGTGCCTCGGTCAGCGTCGATATCAAAGTCAACGATATCGCCCTAGCGCTTGGGGAAGCGGTCGCCAATAAAGTCGCGAAGCAGATCCCGATCAAGCCCGTGTACCTCAAAGAAAAGGGCATCCTGAACGTCACCATTAAAGGTGGTGTCGCCACAGGCGAGCTTCTCATCTTGCCGGAGTACGTCAACGTTGGGTATTAAGCCCAGCCACTGTAGAGAGGGAGGCCAAGAGCCTCCTTTGATTTTTGGGAGAGAGTGATGACGCATAAAATTGCTGTGGTCTATATCGGGCCTAAGCCAAAGAAAAAAGACA
>JBOFIW010000671.1:0-2934 GCA_051650365.1 Vibrio sp.
GCCCCTGTTTTAGGGGGGTATCTGACGGAAAGTTTTGGCTGGCGTTCAAGCTACCTATTTTTGTCACTGTTTGCTATTGCAGTGGTGATCACCATGATGACCAGCATGATCGAAACATTGCCCGCAGCAGCACGTAAAAAAGAGCCTGTACTGCGCAGTTATCACTATGTGTTGTCTGATCGCCGCTTTCAAGGTTACTTAATCTGCTTAGTGGCAACCTTTGCTGGACTGGCCGTGTTTGAAGCCGCAGCTGGAGTGTTATTGGGCGGTGTCCTTGGTTTGCCAGCAACCACGGTAAGTTTGCTGTTTGTGCTACCGATTCCAGGTTATTTGGCAGGCGCTTGGCTTTCCAACGTGATTGCTCGCCGCTGGCGTGAAAAAAAGGCGATGCGTGTAGGTTTGATAGCGATTCTAACGGGTTCCATGGTCATTTTACTGCCTGGTCTCTTGGGTATGACAACGGCATTATCACTGATTGGTGGTGCCACCATCTACTTCCTTGGTGCAGGTATTTTGTTTCCAGCCGCCACCACTGGGGCTCTTTCACCCTTTCCTTATCACGCAGGAACTGGCGGCGCGATTTTGGGTGGAATGCAGAATTTAGGTGCAGGTTTAGCAACCTTATTTGCGGCAATGTTCCCAGCATCAGACCAACTGCCTCTGGGCATTATCATGCTGTTGATGTCGGTACTGGCGTTATGGGGACTGAAACGTGTTTACACCAAGCAACCTCCATCGGATGAAATGCCGATTGCGATTTAAAATGCAAAATTCTGCCAACTGAATGAATATACCGGATGAGATCAATTTCGATGCAGAAATGGGGAAATTAAATCTTGTCGTCACTCGAAAAGACAGTAATATACATTGCATACCACACCTCATAGTTCACGCTATGAGTGTGGTGCAAGTTCCTTTAAGTAGAGGCGCGCTGTTCATGAGTCGCCAGTCGTAGGTTGACCCCAATGATGACTGGTTAAAGGGTACAGCGCCGAAGCGATCGTTGCGTCATCAACGTTTGCTGGGCCAGCATTGAACAAATGCCGGACTGCCATAGTTTGTTGTCTATGGAGCGCTACCTTGAAGGATAAGAAGTGTTATTTCGCTGAAATGTGTTTTTTATCCTGCTGGTAGATCTCCACCTGAAAAGGTGATGTGAGATCCATGAATTTAGCCCTTTATTCTGACTCGATTTATTCGGTCATCCCGCCACTGCTCGCGGTGTTACTGGCCATTACCACGCGCCGAGTTCTGCTCTCTCTAGGGGCTGGAATTGTTGCAGGTGCAGTAATGCTCAACCATTTTTCACCTCTCGCAACCTTGCAATATCTGCTCGGTAAAATCAGCGGATTATTCTGGACTGATGGTGCAGCAAATCATGACAACATCAATATGTTGGTGTTTATGTTGTTACTTGGTGGCTTGATCAGCCTGATGACCGCTTCCGGCGCAACGCGTGCATTTGCAGTGTGGGCTGAACGTAAATGTAAAGATCGCCGCAGTGCAAAAGCACTGACGGGTTTAATGGTATTCGCCTTTTTTATTGATGACTTTTTCCACAGCTTATCTGTGGGTGCCATTTGCCGCCCCGTAACTGATCGTTTCCAAATTTCTCGCGCCAAACTGGCTTATCTACTGGATTCCACCGCAGCGCCAGTCTGTGTGATCACCCCTATATCTTCATGGGGCGCTTATATCATCGCCCTAATTGGCGGAATTCTAACCGCTCACGAAATGACGGAAATCAGCGCCATTTCAGCTTTCGTACAAATGATCCCGATGAACCTGTACGCGGTGTTTACCCTGCTTATGGTATTGGCGGTGATTTTCTTGCCGATGGATATTGGCCCCATGCGCCAACATGAAGCATGGGCTCGTGAAGGCAAATTGTGGGATGAAAGCAAAGGCCGTCCTGCGGGCTTAGATATGGAAGGTGGAGAAACCGCTCGCGGCACTATGATTGATATGGTGTTGCCTATCGCGGTGCTCACGATTACTACGCTGATTTTCATGATTCAAACGGGTAACGATGTACTTGCCGCAAACGGGGAATCCTTTTCCCTAATTGGCGCACTCGAAAACACCAATGTCGCCCAATCTCTAGTTTATGCTGCTTTATGTAGCTTGGCCGTCTCGATTGTCCTGTCACTGCGCTTAAAACTGTCTGCGCAAACTTGGTTATCTACCGCCCCAAAAGGCGTGATGGCCATGATGCCCGCGATCATCATTTTGCTGTTTGCTTGGACGATTGGCGGTGTGGTTCGTGATCTACAAACCGGCATTTATCTCGCTTCACTGACGCAAGGCAATCTACCTGTTGAACTACTGCCTGCTTTGGTGTTCGTTCTGTCTTGTTTGATGGCTTTTGCTACCGGTACCAGCTGGGGAACCTTCGGCATTATGCTGCCTTTGGCGGGTGATATCGCTGCCGCGTCAGACATCAGCCTGATGTTGCCAACCCTCTCTGCGGTATTGGCAGGCGCGGTATTTGGTGATCATGCTTCACCGATTTCCAGTACCAGTATTCTTTCCGCTACTGGCGCAGGCAGTCACCATATTGACCACGTGGTAACTCAGCTTCCTTACGCAATCAGTGCTGCGATGGGTGCATTACTTGGTTATCTTGCGATGGGTTTACTACACTCAGTTTGGGCTGGTTTAGCAGCGAGTAGTGTGTGGTTTGTTCTCTTCTGCACCTTTAATCTACGCCAAAAACGTTGGCAAGAAGAACCTGTTGAGGCATAACTCCACCCTCTTACCCATTGACCGTTATAAAAGAATGCCCTGCAAAAGCAGGGCATTCTTTTATTCGGCCACCAACCAATCTTTGGGAGGCTTCAACCCCCAACGAGCAAATTCATCAGGCTGATAGATACCTCGTCCCTGCCGGTTAATCTGGATTGGGATGTATTTGGCTTTTTCCCCATGATCCAA
>JBOFIW010000672.1:0-1149 GCA_051650365.1 Vibrio sp.
CGTCAGCGTCTGCAAGAAACTTGGATGAATCCAAATTCTGTTGGCGTAGAACAGCTCAATGCTTTGCTGAAAACACCAATGTCGCGTGAGGCCAGCGGTGAAGATTTGTTGCGTCGCCCTGAAATGACCTATGAATTGCTCACCACTTTGCCAGCATTCACACCAGCATTGGAAGATAGCGAAGCCGCTGAGCAAGTCGAAATTCAAGTGAAATATGATGGCTACATTCAACGCCAGCAAGATGAAATTGAAAAATCACTGCGCCACGAACACACCAAGTTGCCTGTAGATCTGGATTACAAGCAAGTCAAAGGACTGTCTAACGAAGTGGTTCTGAAGTTAAGTACGACTAAGCCAGAGACCATTGGTATTGCTTCACGCATCTCCGGCATCACTCCTGCGGCGATTTCCATTTTGTTGGTTCACCTGAAAAAACACGGCATGCTGAAGAAGGGAGAAGCGGCGTAATGAATCCGTTACGAGTCAAATTAGACGCCCTGATCAGCAACACCACGCTATCGGTGACAGAACAGCAACGTGAGCAGTTAGTCGGTTATGTGCAACTGCTCGATAAATGGAACAAAGCGTACAACCTAACGTCTGTGCGTGATCCAATGGAAATGCTGGTGAAACACATTCTCGATAGTCTGGTCGTGAGTGTGCATCTTGAAGGTGAACGTTTTATTGATGTTGGTACTGGACCTGGGTTACCTGGGATCCCGCTTGCGATCATGCATCCGGATAAACAATTTGTGCTGCTTGATAGCCTAGGTAAGCGGATCCGTTTTCTGAAACAAGTGATCCACGAACTCAAGATCAACAATGTGTTACCCGTGCAGAGCCGAGTCGAAGAGTTCGATCCTGAGCAAGGTTTTGATGGTGTGCTGAGTCGAGCTTTTGCTTCCATGACTGATATGGTGAACTGGTGTCAGCATCTACCAAAACCAAATGGTGGGGTATTTTTAGCACTTAAAGGCGTACGACCTGACGATGAAATCACCCTACTCCCTGAGTGGTGTTCTGTGACCGATATCAAAGCTTTGCAAGTTCCTGAGTTGGAAGGTGAGCGTCATCTTGTAATCTTATCGCGCAAGGGATAATAGCGAGGCATACCGTGGGAAAAATCGTAGCAATCGCCAACCAGAAAGG
>JBOFIW010000673.1:0-13923 GCA_051650365.1 Vibrio sp.
TTGAGCATAGAAGCTGAATCTTCAAAGGATAAACGCTGTGCCGTAAGGGAAGGGGCTGTGTTTATTGTCCCGCTTTCTGTGGTTGACGTTCGCATAGGATGAAATCTTCCTTCGTTACCGAATTCCCGTTTATAGAGAGGTAGGCTTGGCGTCTTTTAAGCGCTGAGTAATACGCCTATCGGCTTGTGAAGGCTCCGGATCGCCAGAGGGATGGTTATGCGCAAAGATCACCGCTGCTGCGTTAACGTTTAGTGCCTCCTTTAGTACCTCTCTTGCGTAGACACTGGCGGCGTCGACCGTACCGTGAAATAGCTCCTTAAATCCAATTAGCCGATGCTGGTTATCCAAAAACAGTACGGAAAACATTTCGTGCTCGTATCCAGCAAGTTTACAGCGTAAGTATTCCGTGGTGTTTTCCGTACGTGCAAAGGTTTCACCGCGCACATAACGCTGTTCAAGGATCTCTGCTGCTTCTTCCAGTACTCGATGCTCATAAGCTCGTTGCGAGAGTAGATAGCGGTGGTGAGGGAAATGAGTCATAGCCTGCTCCTTAACAATAGTGGGAAGGTTCACAGTGATGACATATATCTAAATTGGCTTTGAATATAGGTAAGGGGCTGATTTAACTATTTTTTACAAAGTCAGTTCATCCCATGGGACAACAAGACATAGGAGAACATCCCATGAGATTTCTGAAACTAAAAGAAGTAATGGAAAAGACCGCACTAAGCCGTTCAGCAATTTACCGAAAAATGAATGATGGCGAGTTTCCACAGTCGGTGAGCTTGGGAGAAAGGGCTATTGCCTGGGTGGAAAGCGAAGTGGATGAGTGGATGGAAATGCGTTTGGAGAGGCGTTAGTGGATTTATGAAGGAAGTCTGATGCGTGAAATGAAAAGCGCTGCTAAGTAAAGTGGCAGCACAATATATTGAGTGCATCACTTAGAACATAGCGCTATAGATAAGATTGTGGATAGACCAACGGTATACAGCGAGTCGCTCTTTGTGCAAGTGACGATTACCTAACAATCGGTCGATTCGTTTGATGGTAAGCGCATCATAAACCCCGCATTCTAATCGTCCAGCCCGAATAATAAGATCAAACCTCCAACCCAAAGGAGATTTGAAATGGCCAAACGAAGTGGGATTCATTTCAGGTATATGTCATCAATGTGAAACCTCATCATTGATGACATATGCCAAAAATTTTTTGATTTTTGAAGGGAAGAGCTTTTAGATAGGCTTATTTAGCACATTAAATGAAGATTTTTGTTCATACGCAACAAAGGTGATAGTCTCTCTGGTGAGTAATGTATCCATAAATAAACCATGAGTACTATGACGTTAAGTAAACAGCCTGAAGCTCGTTATATAGATGCTGCTCCCTATGCTTCAGCACTTATTGAGGGGCATCGAGACTTTGGCTACAGTCTTAAAACTGCTTTGGCTGATATTATAGATAACTCAATTTCTGCTGGTGCTGATCGAGTTCGTCTCGTGGTTGATACTATTTCAAATTCTCCATCAGTTATTATCGCTGATAATGGTTGTGGAATGAGCAAAGCTGAACTACTTGAAGCGATGAGATTAGGTAGTAAAAATCCCACGTTTGACAGGTTGCCTTCTGAACTTGGACGATTTGGTTTAGGCTTAAAAAGCGCTAGCTTTTCACAGTGTCGCTCACTTACTGTCATAACTAGACAAGATGGAATTACATCATGTGCTCGTTGGGATTTAGATCTAGTAGCCGAAACAAATGCATGGACATTAGAGCTGATTGAAGATTGTGAGGATGAGTTAGGCTGTGACTTGCTCGGCGAGGTTGGAACGGTTGTTATTTGGAAAAAATTAGATCGATTAGTCGGTGAAATTAGTACACAAGAAAAAAAAACTGAGCATATGAATGCAGAATTCTCTCTTGCCGAGAGACATTTAAGGCTTATTTTTCATCGATTTCTAGAAACGAGTAAGCCACAGATCCAAATAAGTATCAATAATCGACAATTGACTCCGTTGGACCCAATGGCTTCAACCCATCCATCGACTCAGAAGGATCCTGACGATAGCATTCGCTTATCTAGTGGCAATGTTCGCATTCGCAGTTATACCATTCCGCACTACAAAAAAATGAGTCAAGATGAATGGGATGAGCTTGGTGGACCAGAAGGTCACCTAAAGTCACAAGGATTATACATCTATCGAGAAAATAGATTAATTATTGCAGGGAGCTGGCTGGGACTTGCTAAGCAAACAGAACTAACAAAATTAAGTCGAATTGCTATCGATATACCTAACACGATGGATGCGCAATGGAAAATTGATGTAAAAAAATCTTCGGCACAGCTTCCTCAGGCGGTTCGAGATCGACTCAAGCGAATCATAGAGCGTTTCGTTGGTTCCTCTAAAAGAACATATCGAAGTCGGGGGCAAAGATTAGTTGAAGGTACGATGCATCCTATTTGGAATAGAGTCCAAGTGGATGGGCTAATACACTTCAAACCCAATTCAGAACACCCAGTATTTCAAGCTTACTCAAATTGTTTACCTCATGAATTGAAAGAAGGGTTTGCACGCTGTATTAGGTTGCTTGGTGCTGGCTTACCTATTGATTCGCTGCATGCTGAAATGGTGGGGAACGCTGAGTCAATTGTTGCAATGCAGACTTCTGAATCAGATTTGAATCAAGTCGTGATTGACCTTACTGATGCATTGCTTGTTAGCAATGTTACTCCGGACAGAATCAAAGATGTACTTCAAAATTACCCATTATTGCAATCAAACTGGGAAGTCTCAGAGCGACTAGTTGCAAATTATCTTAAGGAAAAAGGCTTATGAGCAGCAGGCAGCAAGTATTAGATATGGTAGAAGCAGGACTATACAACCAGTCTCGTAAATCAGAGGATGAGTTGAGAGGTTTGGTTAAGAATATTGCTAAGATAGTGGATGGTAATTTAGATGACTCAGTAATCGAGGAAATAGCTCGTGAAATTGAGTCAAAACAGGGGATAAAAGTTGGTCTCGGTGCAATAGTTGATAGCCTCAAGTTTAAACCTTGGTTAGACGATGCAAAATCAGAAATAGACCCCTTCTATTGGAAAAGATATGAGAAGTTACTGCTGAAAAATGGATTGCCTAGAGATGTTATTTCGAATACCGGTAGCGTTACGGATAAGATACTTGGCCGATTAGGAAACCCTAAAGAATATTCCTCGTGGGATCGTAGGGGAATGGTTGTTGGGCATGTTCAAAGTGGTAAGACACTGAATTATACTAGTTTGATCTGTAAGGCGGCTGATGCAGGGTATCGTCTAATTATTGTTATTGCAGGTATACACAATAACCTTCGTAATCAAACTCAACTTAGAATTGACGAGGGATTTATTGGTCGAGATACAGGAAAAAGCTCTGATAAGAAAAATGGAAATGCTAAGCACGTTATCGGAGTTGGACATTTTGACCCAAATAGAACCCCAGTTAGCCTGACGAACACGTCTAGAGATTTTAATAAGCCTACAGCATCAACAAATACCAGTGAGATAGACTCATATAGAGTTCCCGTCGTCTTAGTTATTAAAAAGAATCACCGAACGCTTGAAAATCTTCTTGAATGGCTTAAAGACAACAGTGCTCGTGGTGATAAAGAAATGATCGATCAGCCAATGCTACTCATTGATGATGAGGCTGATAACGCATCAATCAACACTAAATACAGTAATCAATTGGTAACCAAGATAAATGGGCAAATACGTGATCTCTTAAAAATGTTTCATCGCAGTTGTTACGTGGGTTATACAGCGACTCCTTTTGCTAATATTTTCATCGATCCGGATGATAATCACGATGTACATAAAGAGGATCTATTCCCTAAAGATTTTATTATCGGTCTCGATGCCCCAACTAACTACTTTGGTCCAAAGAAAATCTTTATAGATGGTCTACCTGATGACGAAGAGCCAACTTGGTTAAGGAGCATTTCGGATAATGAAGACCTCCTGCCGATAAAGCATAAGATTGAGCATGAGACCTATCAGTTACCAGATTCTCTGATGTTTGCGTTGCGTGCTTTTCTATTATCCCGTGCCATAAGAAATCTAAGAGGTCAATCAAGCTCTCATTGTTCAATGTTAGTTAATGCTAGTCGATTTACACGAGTGCAAAGTCAGCTTAAAAACCGATTGCATGAAGCGTTAGAACGGATTCAAAACGCTTTGAGGGTAAACTCATTTTCAACAAGTACATTGATGGATCCTGAAATTAAAGCTTTATTTGATGTTTGGTATACGGAGTATGCTGAAGTAGGAAGAGTTGAGGGGGGCGAAACTAAATTTAAGTGGGAGGAAATTCAGGAATCTATATTTGATTCGATAGCTTCTGCAAAGGTTGTTGAAGTTAACAGTAGGGCCAATGAGTTAGATTATTCGAATACAGGAGATAGAGGGCAAACCGTTATTGCTGTTGGTGGTTTCTCGCTCTCTCGTGGCTTGACCCTTGAAGGGCTTACCGTTACTTGGTTCCTGCGCAATACCATGATGTACGATACCTTAATGCAAATGGGACGATGGTTTGGTTATCGAAATGGATATGAAGATCTGTGCCGAATTTGGATGCCTGATGATGCTATAGATTGGTATGCCTTTATCGCAAACGCAGCTGAAGAACTTCATGATGAACTCAAAACAATGGAGCAGGCTAAAGCGACCCCTGAAGATTTTGGACTTGCAGTTCGCAGTCACCCAGCATCATTGTTGGTCACCGCAAAAAATAAGATGGGAGCTGGTCGCGAAGTTACCACTCTTGTTGGACTTTCAAATAGATTTATAGAAACAGCTAAGGTCAGTATTGATCCAATAGAGCTAAATGCGAATTTAGATATAGCTAAAAAGCTTATTTCTAAACTACAGCAAGCCATTTTTAAAATTGAAGATACCCAGTGGGGGGTATTACTTCGTGATGTGCCATTACAATATATCGATGAGTTCTTAGCAGGTTGGAGCAATACACCTGAGAGTGTGATTACTGAAACAGGGCCAGTAAGAAGCTATCTAAGCGCACGAAAAGAAGATGAGTTGACTCTATGGGACTTGCTAATCCCAAGTCTGCAAAAAGGAGGTAAGGACGATACGCTAGGGGTTAGTATCATCCCTACAACCCGTTCTATTAATCTTGATGATTTGAAAGATGGGTACATGTCTTTTAGTGGCAAAAAAATGAGAATTGCATCTAGAGGCATCGAAAAAGCGGGCGTTGAGCCAAGTAAGGCGCAAGCTGCTGAAAACTCGTATGATAAGAATGGTAACTACCCAGACTCAATTTATCGGCAAGTACGAGATAAGCCTTTATTTATTCTTCATTTTGTTAAACCAAAATCCCCAAAAGGCAAAGAAGGTGATAGTAGAGTGGCTTTGATTCCAAGTTACCCTGTTGTTGCTTGGGGGATTAGTCTCCCAGCTTCAAAAAAAGCATCTGAGAAAGTTGCTTATATTGTTAACACACAACGCTACAAAGAACTTTACGGTGAAGATGATATTGATGAGGAATATGAGGCTGAATTGAATGGATAATTCACCTTGGAAGGATCTAGATCACAGCAATGCAAGAAGGGTTAACAATAACGGCCAGTTTGACTTTTTTTGGGTTGTTGTAGAGGAAAAAATGCCTGCGCTTATGCTTAGATTGCCAATTGAGCCAATCAGCAAACCCAAGCTTCCTGAACTCAAAAATCTCATTGCCAACTTTAGAATAATTTCTGGCCGTTGGGCATTCGTTCTCGCCCTTAAAGAAAAAAGCCAAGCGGAGCTATTTGAAACCCTTTGTCGAGATGTCGTTGAGTCAGGTGAGATGGTTTCCAATTTGGATGAAGCCCTCTCTAGGGCGATACAAAGGACGAAAAGATGGCATCACCTTTTACGCTCAGGCCGTTCGGAAGGTCTCTCTATTGAGGAACAGCGAGGTCTAATAGGTGAATTAGATTTTCTTCGAGAGCTCGCGATGAGTTTTGGTTCTGAAATGGCGCTTGAAGCCTGGAAGGGACCTTCTGGGGCTCCAAAAGACTTTGAGTTAATTGGATGCTGTATTGAAGTTAAAACGCGAAGAACTGCAGCAAAACCTTCAATTTCTATTTCTTCAGCAGACCAACTAGCTGATTGTGATGGTGGGCGTTTATTTCTCGGTGTTAAAAATGTTGAATCTGCAATTGTACCTGAGGGAATGACACTGCATGACTATGTAGCGTTAACCGAGGTTTTATTTCAGGCGGATTGCAGCACGTATACGAAGTGGGAAGATGCGATTTACTCAACAGGTTATGACCCATTAAATAAGTACGATGATCGCCGTTGGGTTATAAGGTCCACCGCTTATTATGAAGTACTTGAAGGGTTTCCTCGTATTAGTTGCCCATTACCACAAGGCGTGCAGAACGTAAGATATTCTATTTCTTTAGATGCCTGTGAACCGTTTAAAGTAAATGATAATACCGTTAATTATCTCCGAGAGTTTATATAGACATGACAGAGCTTGCAGATTTCAACCTTCAATTTATTGCCGATATACAAGGTGATGCTGATGCCTTAGGACTTGTAACGGTAGAGGCTTTTTTTGAAAAAATTGGTGATTTATTAAGTGAGGCGGGTGAAATAGAAAGCGCCAATCGAGCTTTTTACGAAGGTTTATATTCGCGCGGGCCTGCACAAATTGACGGGTATGGCGGTGATCCTAGGGAGAATGAAGGCATACTGAGCCTGATACTGTGTGATTTTACTCTAGATAGAGATATTCGCCTCTTACACAAAGATCATGTGCAGCGTTTATCTCAAAAGCTTTTCAGGTTTTTAAACGCAAGCCTTGATGATCAGTTCCGAAAAAAGCTTGAAGAAACTAGTTCTGGGTTTGGTGTGGCTGATTTAATCAAGGCAACATGGAATAGTGTCGAAAAAGTTAAATTAATTATAGCGACTAATGGAGACTATCGAGCTAGAGCCGATGCTACTAGCTTTGACGTTATTGATGATAAGCCAATTACATTGAGTGTTTGGGATATTAAGCGTCTTAAGCGCTTTATGGAGCAAGGGCTTGTTAGAGCTGATTCGGTTATTAATTTTAAAGACGATTTTGGTGGTGGCATTCCTATCTTGAAAGCGTCTGGTGGAAGTGATGCCCTAGATAGTTATTTAGCGGTCATTCCGGGAAAACAGCTTGCGGAAATTTATGACAAATGGGGGCCAAGATTACTTGAAGCTAACGTAAGAAGCTTTCTTCAAGTTCGAGGAAAAGTGAACAAGGGCATTCGCGATACTATTCGGGATGAGCCTCATATGTTTTTCTCTTATAATAACGGATTAAGTGCTACTGCTGATAGTATTGAAATAGATAAGACCTACTCAGGCTACCAATTAGTCAGTGCTAATAATTTTCAAATAGTTAATGGTGGCCAGACTACGGCATCTTTATATGCTGCGAGCAAAGCGCTCAAAGAGCAAATACAGCAAGTATTTGTGCAAATGAAATTAACTATAACGCCGAAAGAATGCGCTGAAAACGTTGTTCCAAGAATTTCTGAATATGCCAATAGTCAGAACAAGGTCAATGCGGCGGATTTCTTTGCTAATCATCCATTTCATATACGTATTGAGGAGTTATCTCGCCGTATTTTAGCTCCTTCGGGTACAGATAGTTATCGAGAAACGAAGTGGTTCTATGAGCGAGCTAGAGGTCAATTCGCAGACGAAAGAAGCCGAAGAACGCAAACGGAACGTAAGAAGTTCGATTCTGAATATCCTAGAAGCCAGTTCTTTGTCAAAACAGACCTTGCTAAATATGAGAACACTTGGGCGTGCTTACCGCATATTGTGAGTTTAGGGGCTCAAAAGAATTTTTCAGAGTTTGCGAAAAAAATTGGTAAAATTTGGGGGGCAGAAGGAACGGCATTTAATGAGATTTGGTTTAAGAGATTGATAGCCAAAGCGATCATATTTAGAACAACAGAAAAGCTCGTTTCAAATGCCGATTGGTATGAAGGAGGCTATCGAGCCAACATTGTCACTTATGCAATTGCAAAACTTGTTAATGATGCAAAGAGTTTAGGCATGGTCATAGATCTTGACCTCATCTGGAAAATACAATCTGTTCCAGAAGATTTAAAGGCATCCATTCTTTTGTCTGGTGAGCTTGCCCAGAAGGTTATAACTACCCCTCCTGAGGGGATAAAAAATTACAGTGAATGGGCAAAGAAACAACTATGTTGGCAAAGGCTTGCTGAAAGTAAATTGCCGCTGAGTGACGGTTTCAAGAGGGTCATCATATCTTCGGAATTTGCGGATGAAAATGTTCGAGAAGTAAAGGCAGAGAATGTCTTAGATAACTCAATCAATGTTGAAGTTGAGGTGTATAAACTAGGCGCTAAGTTTTGGGGTGATGCTAAGAATTGGGCAAAAGAGCGTGGTATGCTGACCCCAAGAGAAAATAGTATTATTGAAATTTGCGCTGCTATCCCCAAGAAAATGCCATCGTCGAAACAATGTGGAATTGCGTTTGAAGCGCTAAAGAAGCTACAGGCAGAAGGTTTTCACGCATAACAAATTTTCATCATTAGTCATCAAATTTGGGTGAGAGCGTAGAACATAAACCTGTTTTTCTAAAGTAATCTATTGCTCGTCAATTTTAGCCTGGTATGATTGCCTAGCGTTTTTATTGGTTGTAGTAGTGAAATGATAACAGGTGAAGTTCTTGTAATTGACCTCTTCGCTGGGCCTGGCGGGCTAGGCGAAGGCATATCTTCAGTCGTAGACGAGAGTGGAAACTATCCATTCAAAATCGGCGTATCTGTAGAAAAAGAACCATCTGCGCATAACACATTAACAACGCGAGCTTTCTACCGAAAAATTAAAGCATTAGATGGTGGATTAGATAGCTACTTTAGGTATGTACGCGGGGAGCTAACCCGTGAAGAATTATTCTGTTTATATCCAGAGCATGCTAAAGAAGCAAGCAACGAAACTTTAGAAGGGCCTAGAGCGCTAGGTGAAGATAATGCGCTCATCCACGCTCGAATTCGCCAGCTACTGAAAACTCATCAAGGGCCTAAGGTCGTTATTGGCGGCCCGCCTTGCCAAGCCTATTCGTTAGCTGGTCGCTCTCGCAATGCGGGAAATAAGGACTACAAGCCTGAAGAAGATCATCGAAACTTCCTATATAAGGAATACCTTAAAGTGCTTTCTATCGTGCAACCTGATGTGTTTGTGATGGAAAATGTACGTGGTATTTTATCTGCCCAAATTAACGGCAAGGTTATGTTTCCTCAAATATTGGAAGATCTGAGGAACCCTGGCAAGGTAACAGGATCGCGCGGTGTATCCAAATATAGGGTTTTTTCACTTGTTGTAGAGGCTAAAGATTCAAAGGATCCAAAGTATGATGACTCCTCTGATTTTCTTATTCGCTCTGAACAATATGGCGTACCCCAAGCTCGTCATAGAGTCATTCTGTTGGGTGTACGGCAAGATATAAATCGTATACCAGCTACTATTGCTCCAATTAAAGAAACAGTCACTGTTCAACAAGTTCTATCAGATCTACCCCCTCTCAGAAGCGGCTTTTCTAAGCAAAAAGATATTCAGAAGGACTGGGAGAAGCAAATTCGAGTAAACGCTAAAAAGGTAAAGCGTATATTGGCAACAAAATTTGATAGAGAAGCTGTGGATAATTTAGATCTCGAGCCTATGCTTGGGCTTGAGCGTCAAAGCTGCCTATTAGCGGAAAAAGAGCATAAGATACCTCCACATTTAGAAAGTTGGTATTTATATAACCATCCCGGTTGTGTGCTAAATCATGCGACTCGCGGACATATGACATCTGATTTACTTCGTTATGCCTTCAGTGCTGCCTTTACTAAGTTAAGTGGTGGTATTTCACCTAAGGCGAGAGATTTCCCCGCTGAACTTGCTCCTGAGCACGAAAATTGGGATAGCGGCTCACATGCGGATCGTTTTCGTACCCAAGCGGCAAATAAATGTGCAACGACAGTGACTAGCCATATATCTAAAGATGGCCACTACTTCATTCATTATGACCCACAGCAGTGCCGCAGTTTGACTGTCCGAGAAGCAGCTCGCTTACAGACATTTCCAGATAATTATTTGTTTGAAGGAAATAGAACGCAGCAATATGTACAGGTAGGAAATGCTGTCCCACCGTATTTGGCGCATCAGATCGGCAAGGTTGTGTTGGGGATATTGGATGTAGATCAAATATGAATTCGCAGTACTAATTAACTATCTGAATTACTTACTGATAGAGAAGACAACGAATAACTAAAAACCAACTATAGTCTTATTGGCTATGGTTGGTTTTGTCTTTTCGTAAATCATTACCAACTATGATAGGTAGCCTTGTAAGCATCCGGCCATCACATCTTTAAATAATTGACTGATCACGCATCATAGCGGTCACTGTTCCCAACCGTGAGTGTTATGAATTTCCGTATTAAAACCATCCGATGTGTGCCGGGCTTTTTCACCGGAGTTTAAATGGCAGCTTGTCCAAGAATCTAAAACCTGAACATTGTCGACCTCTGAATTAGCCCGCAAATACGATGTGAATACCAATCAGGTTTTTCGTTGGGTACGAGAGGCTCAGCTTGGTGAAGCTCTGTGGGTCAGGCGAGCAAAATGTGAGCTAGCAATCCGTGCGGCCCCAACACTATTTCTTCCTGTCTGCGTCGAAGTGTTAATTTGCACTTAAATCTGATCCACTATTTGCATTGAAAAGTGATCCACCTAAGTAAGACTAAAATCCCACGTTAGTGGCTACTTGGCTTTCTCCTTCGATTTCTTTTTTGACTCTTTAAAACGATATCTGTCGTTACCTGTCTCAATGATGTGGCAGTGATGCGTCAACCTATCCAACAACGCTGTTGTCATCTTTGCATCACCAAACACTTTCGACCATTCCGTAAAGTTGAGATTAGTGGTGATAATGACACTGGTACGCTCGTAGAGTTTACTGAGTAGATGGAACAGCAACGTGCCACCTGCTTGACTAAAAGGGACATACCCCAGTTCGTCCAATATGACTAAGTCGCAGCTAACCAGCCGATTAGCAAGGCGGCCTACGTGACTCGCTTGTTTCTCTTGCTCTAACGTATTAACGAGCTCAATGGTCGATAGATACCTTACTCGCAGTTGGTGGTGCTGTATCGCTTGCACACCCAGCGTTGTCGCTAAGTGTGTTTTCCTGGTGCCGGGCCCTCCCATGAGCACGATATTTTGACTGTCTTTGATAAACTCACAGCGATGCAGACCTCGTATTAGGTATTCATCCACCGTACTTTCACTAAACTCAAAACCATATAAGTCGCGGTAAGCCGGGAACTTGGCCGCTTTCATTTGGTAAGCAATACTGCGCACTTCCCGGTCTGCCACCTCAGCCTTGAGCAAGGTTTCAAGGATGGGTTGAGTTTGTTGATACGCAGGAGAGTTTTGAGAAGCAAGCTCCACAATACTGCTGACCATGCCATAGAGCTTGAGTGCCTTTAAGGTACTTAATAACGCTTCATTGTGCATGGCGAGAGCCTCTTAATTCATCGTATCGCGATGTATCACTGGTTGGCTCCGTCACCAGTCTCAACCCTTGAGAAACTGGGATGGGGAGCGCTGGGGAAGGATTGAGTAAACGGCTTAAACAGTTGATAACGTGTTGTTTTGAGGGAGTGCCGGCTTCCAGTGCCATTTCTATCGCTTGCTCCACGAGGTGTTCATCGTGATGAAGAACCAGTGACAAGACTTCGACCATTTCCTTATCACCGCCATTACGTTGCAATAATATGGATTGCAGATGCTTAAAGCTATTAGGGAGTAAATGGAACGGTGCACCATTGCGTATTGAGCCCGGTTTACGCTGTGCGACCAACAAGTAATGCCGCCAGTTATAAATAATCTGAGGCGGCTCATGCCTTGGATTAAAGACTCGCTGATGCTCCGCAACCGGCTGGCCTTCAGCCACCAAGACAATCGTCTCGGGATAAGCGCGCAGACTGACTCTCCGATTGGCATAACTGGCAGGTACGGAGTATTTATTTCTGTCGAAGTTCACCAAACAGGTTGAAGAGACGCGCTTGCTTTGCTCGATAAAACCATCAAAGGGTGCGGTGATGTGCATTAAGTGGGGGCGCTCATTTAGCCATACTTGCTCTAGGGTCATATCACTGTATTGAGGGTGTTCGTGCGATTGCCAATCGAGTAAACACTGAGCTTCTAACCACTCATTCAGCTCCTTTAAATTGTTCACCCGAGGTACTCGTTGCCAGATGATAGAGCGAGAATCGCGCATGCTCTTCTCGATTTGCCCCTTTTCCCAACCGGCTGCTGGATTGCAAAAGTCGGCGTCAAACAAGTAGTGACTGACCATCGTTAAAAAACGACGATTCACCACTCGCTTTTTTCCTTTTTTCAGTGCATCTACTGCCGTTTTCATATGGTCGTAGATACCTCGCTCGGGGACGCCTTGAAATACACGAAAGGCGTGGTTATGGGCATCAAACAACATTTCATGCGTTTGAGAATAATAGGCACGAAGCAGAAACGCACGGCTATGACAGAGTTTGAAGTGGGCGACTTGCAGTTTGGTTTTGTGGCCATTGAGGTAGGCCCAATTTTCGCCCCAATCAAACTGAAAGGCCTCACCAGGGGCGAACTCTAGCGGCATATAAGTGCGTTTTGAGGCGTCTAATTGGAGCTCTTCTCGCCATTTACGTGCAAATGAAGCCACTCGGTCATACGAGCCGCTATAGCCGAGTGGAACCAGATCTTGGAACAGGTTTTTGACCGTTTTTCGCTGCTTTCTTGGCCGCTTAATTTCGCGTTTTAACCAAGAAGTGAGCACTTCTTCAAACTCATCCAGTTTGCTCAATGACTGTCGCTTTGGGTAAACCGGTTCGATGGTTTGCGATTTCAAATAACGTTTAATGGTATTTCGGGATAATCCGGTGCGTCTGGCAATTTCCCTTTGCGACATTTCTTCGCAGAAATGCCAGCGACGAATAACACTTAATAATGACACGTCGATCACTCCACATTCTCCTGCGTAGACTCTGCAGGAATTAGGTTAGATTATGTGGATCAGATATCGGTGCAAATCAGGTGGTAAAGTGGATCAGTTTTGGATGCAATTTAACAATTAGCCTCAAGATTAAATCACTTTTAACTTCTTAGTTCCAGTTACCGAGAGGCTGCCTTTGGCGGCCTCTTCTATATGTCCGCTCCACCAGCTCATCATTGGCTTTCTGCGTTCTAAGTAGTCAGTGCGGTTATAGGCACTGCGTACCTGGTTATCGTCCACGTGAGCCAATGCCGACTCAACCAAGTCTGGATCAAAGCCTTGTTCATTGAGTGTGGTACTCGCCAGCGAGCGCAAACCGTGACTAACTAGCCTTCCGGCAAAACCCATACGTTTTAATGCCATGTTAGCCGTTTGGCTGTTGCAGGGCTTTTTTGGGTCTCTATCTGACGGAAAAATAAAATCTCGATGGCCGCTTATCGGTTTCATTACTTCCAACAGCGCCAGCATCTGCTCTGTGAGCGGGATGCGGTGCTCTCTTCTTTTTTTTCATTCTTTCAGCAGGAATGGTCCAAACCTTTTCTTCCCAATTAATTTCACCCCAACGGGCACCAGATGCTTCCGCTGGGCGCGTCATAGTGTGTAGTTGCCACTCTAGCAAACAACGGGTAGTGCGTTTGATACTGGCATTAGCAATCGCGCCCATGAGTTCGGGCAGCTCTGCCGGTGTCAGTGCCGCCATATTTTCTTTTTTAGGTTTCTTGAAGGCGGCTTTGATGCCAGTTAATGGATTGGCCTGGATAAGACCGCAGTTAGTGGCGAAGTTCATCACTTCATTGAGTCGCTGTGTTAAACGTTTGACGGTTTCTAGGCT
>JBOFIW010000674.1:0-2578 GCA_051650365.1 Vibrio sp.
AAACTTGCCCATTGGCTTTCACCACTTCATAAGGTGACTCACCAATCACTCGTAAACCAAGGTTTTCTAACATTGGCATTACGTCTGATAAGTGGATTGGTTCATCTTTGTGGTAAAGCTTCAGGCGTACAGCTTTGGAGTCTTTCGCTGTTTCTTGTAAGCGGTAGAAAAGCATACCCAGTTTATTATGCTCATCCAAAGATTCGAGATGCTCAATATCTGCGAGTGCAGAGCCCGGCATCACATCTTCTTTATAAGAACGTGGAAAAGCACGTTGGTATTCTTTCGATAGCGGCAATCCTCGGCTTTCGCCAAAATTTGCAATGATGGCTTCAGCAAGACGATCGTCCCACGTCGTTGAGGCTTCCATTAAGTTCTGCTCTATTTTTTTCACATCGACATCAATATTGTTGTTATCAACCCGCACAATATAGTGAGTACGTGCCAAGGAACTCTCGGAGAAAAAGGTCGTAAATTCAACCTCTTGTTTGCTTGAGAAGTAATCTTTAAAGATGCGTTGACTTTGGCGGCGTAGTTCTGTGTTGTGACGCTCTTTGGCGACATAAACCATACAGCTAAAGAAACGGCCAAACGGATCTTTTCGAATGAACAGACGGAGTAGATCGCGATCTTGCATCTGTACTACCCCCATCCCTACCTCAAGCAGCTCTTCTTCGCGTGCTTGTAGAAGTTCATCTCGTGGGTAGTTTTCCAAAATGTTGTGCAGAGCTTTATAAGCATAAGATCCACGGCGGTACGTACTTGCTGCTAGAATACGTCCGACCTTTTCTCGGATCAGGGGGATCCCTTCTACGCTTTGGTTGTATACAGCGGAAGTGTACAAACCCGTGAAGCGGTGTTCACCAATTACCTTGCCTTTGGAGTCAAATTTTTTAATCCCAATATAATCGGTATAAGCTGGGCGGTGAATACGGCACTGCTTATTGCCTTTGGTAAGGATCAGTAGAAATGGTTTTTTCGCTTCGAGGCGTGCTGAGTCGGGAAATTGAGAGAGTTTGACGCTGCGCACTCGTTCGTTATCTGAAAATAAACCTAAGCCCGCTTCTTTGGTTGGCATAAGTTCGGTATCACCATTATGGTCAACTAAATCAAACTCTTTATAGCCCATGAAAGTGAAGTTGTGATTCCCCAACCAACGCAGGAATTGAATGGTTTCTTGAATGCGCTCTGCTTCAATAGGAATGTGTTTTTGCTCTGTTTCTAGTTGATGGATCACTTGCTCAAGCTTAGTGACCATTGGCTTCCAGTCTTTCACAACCAATGCTGTATCTTGCAGGATATCCAAGAGCTCATTTTTCAGCGCGGTCATCTCTTCCTTGCTACTGAGGCGATCAACTTCGATGTGGAACATGGAGGTGAGTTGCCCTTCACCTTGGTTGATGCTTTTCACTGAACCATCATCATTTCGTGCAATATGAGCTGGGCCATTGAGCATGAGGTGTGATGCCAATCCAAGGCGACTTAATGCCATTTTGATCGAGTCAACCAGGAATGGACTATCTGGCAGAACGATTTCAACAATAGTATGAGTCGATTGCCAACCTTGGCGACTGACAGTTGGGTTAAAAACTCGCACAGAACGTTCATCAGCCTTTTTCTCATTGATGTGGTGCCATAAGCTGAGTACGGCACCATAGAGATCTGATTCGTTACGTTCGAGTAGGTCATCTTGCGAAATATTGCTGAACAGGTGTTGTCCAAGTTGAGTCACTAAGGGTTGTTGAGCAAGCTCTAGTTTGTCTTGAATTAGTTGATACACTTTTTCAAGCAAAACCGGCATCAAAGTTTCACGCGCAGTCATGGTCGACTCCAGAATTTGATTCTTATTTTTGTAGGGGGTGTGCAGTAAGCATAGCGCTTACTGTTGATAATGCAGGGAGTATTGTAAGAGTTTTATTGATAAATGGTTAATTGTTTTGGGGCGATACTGCGGTGAATGTGTGAGAATGTGACTAAAGTTCCTATTTAAACTACTGCAAAATAATCCTTTTACAGAACTTCCAACTTAACGAAACGATTGTTTTGGTCAGTTGTTAAACGAAATCGACCTTTTATTCCAATATGGCTTAGAAATGGCCGCAAACGAGTCGCTGGCAGTTGCAGCTTCAAACCCTGTTCGGTTGTCACTATAACGTTATTCGCTGCACCAGAGTAATGCGCTAAAAAGGTTTGATAGGAAATATTGAGAGAAAAGAAATAGTAATTCATGCGTATATCAGGTGGCACATAAGTGCCACCTAGTTTGCCTTTGTTGAGTTAGTCTTCGAGTGCCTTACTCACTTTCTCAAACAGATCGCGAGCGAGATTTTCCATACCTTTCAATTGCTCCAGCTCTTGTTTGATCAGCTCTTGACGTTGTTCATCGTAGAGTCGGAACTTGAGGAGAGGATCGATCAAGCGAGAAGCGACTTGCGGGTTACTGCTGTTGAGTTCACGCAAAATTTGCCCTGCGAAACGATAGCCCTCACCTGTTTTCGCGTGGAAATTAATTGGGTTGGCATTCAAGAATGCCCCAATCAAACTGCGAGTACGGTTCGGGTTTTTTAAACTAAATGCT
>JBOFIW010000675.1:0-7129 GCA_051650365.1 Vibrio sp.
GATGATACTAGGCGGATTTTTTCGCGAATGCCTTTAGCCATTGCTCAATTCCTCTTAAACGTTTTCGCCACGTGCACGGATCTCTACAAGAACAGCATCGATGCCTTTCTTGTCGATGATACGCATACCTTTAGCAGTTAGACGTAGTTTAACAAAACGTTTTTCGCTCTCTACCCAGAAACGATGAGTTTGTAGGTTCGGCAGAAAACGACGCTTAGTAGCATTTTTTGCGTGTGAGCGGTTGTTACCAACTGCAGGACGCTTACCAGTTACTTGGCATACTCGTGACATGAATGTCTTCTCCAAATCGTTTCAGCTCGATATCAACCTTGGTGGCCGAACCTCTCTCTTTCCAAAATCAGAAGTTGAGGTTAAAAACCGTTATGGAATACCCATACAAGGCTATCAAAGGTCGCGCATTATACTAACTTGCCGCACATTGCTCAAGACCCGAACAGATCCTTTTCGCAGGATTTGCTGATCTTTTTACGGTGCGAGCTGAATCAGGGTTAAAAAATGTCGGGGCATATTATCAGATTCTCGCTAACTCACAAGCTTAAAAATGCCGCAAACCATAAGTGTTGACTATATCCAGCCACGTTCAGCGAAAGAGACCACCTCCCCGTCGCCAACCACGAAATGATCCAGTACGCGAATCTCAACTAAACTCAGTGCATCACGCAGCCGATCGGTGATCCTTCGATCGGCTTGACTGGGTTCCGCAACCCCTGAAGGATGGTTGTGCGCCAGTATTACCGCTGCGGCATTGTGGTGTAGTGCTCGCTTAACCACTTCCCTTGGATAAACACTCGCAGCATCAATCGTCCCTTCAAATAAAATTTCATCGCGGATCACCCTGTGCTGGTTATCCAAAAATAATATATAGAAGGCTTCACGCTGACGATCGCGCAAAATACAGGAAAGATAGAGTTTGGTTTGCTGCGGACTGGTAAGCGCCTCTCCCCGCTTTAAGGTTTCACCGAGATAGCGCTGAGTCATCTCCAATACCGCTTGTAATTGGACGAATTTCGCTTCGCCCAATCCTTTGTGACGACAAAACTGCTCTTTCGATGCACAAAACAGCGCGCGCAGTGATCCAAAATCACGCAGCAGCAAATCCGCTAAGGCGAGCACGTTCATGCCTTGGGTTCCGGTGCGTAGAAAAATCGCCAGCAATTCGGCATCACTTAACGATTGTGGGCCGCGTTGCAACAACTTTTCGCGCGGCATGGATTCGGTGGGTAAATCTTTCAGGCTCATCTTTTTTCTCTGGGTCGATTTTGCTTACACAAACCAGAGAAAACAAAGGGCCGCAAGCGGCCCTGATAAAGTTTCGAATCACATCAAATGGCGATGCAATTTCACTGTTGGTTAAAGCTTAAAATGCCCAACCAGAGCGCCCATCTGTTGTCCTGAGTGCGATAGGCTTGCACTCACGCTTTCGGTCTGTTTAAAGCTTTCACTGAGCTCATTCACAATATGCTGAATCGCGACCAGATTTTGGTTGATGTCTTCTGCCACGGCACTTTGTTGCTCCGCAGCTGAGGCGGTTTGAATGCCCATATCGTGAATTAAGCTCACCGCTTTCGATATCCCCTCCAAACTCTCTTTAATCTGTACCGATTCCTGCGCGGTTTTCTCTCCACGCTCTTGGCTGATATTCATGCTGCTGACCGCTTTACTCACCCCTTGGTGCAGCGCATTGAGCATATCGCCAATCTCTTTGGTACTGTTTTGGGTACGGCTCGCCAAAGAACGCACTTCATCGGCCACCACAGCAAAGCCACGCCCTTGTTCACCAGCGCGAGCCGCTTCAATCGCCGCATTCAGTGCCAGTAAGTTGGTTTGTTCAGCAATATCACCGATCACTTTGAGCACTTGGGTGATCTTCGCGGCCTGTTGGCTGAGATCGCCTACCGCGGCAGAGGTTTGGTTCACTTCGTTGACCAACTCGCCAATCCCGTCAATCGCCAGATTGACTTCTTTTTGCGCTAACTCGATTTGACTATTCGCCGATTCAATAGCTTGCGCCGTGGAATAGGTATTGCTCGCTACTTCACGCGCCGTCGCACTCATCTCAGTAACCGCAGCCACTACTTTGTCGGTTTCCATGCAGTGACCATTCATTTTCTGGCTGGCTTGCGAGGTTTGCCTGTCGAGATCCTGCGCGGCAATGTCAACATTGTTGGCTGAAGTGCGAATATCCGTCATTAGTGGGTGTAGCTTATCCATAAAGGCGTTAAACGCTTTCGCCACATCGCCAATCTCATCTTGGCTTGCGACTTTAATGCGCGCCGTTAAGTCACCACCACCGGCAGCCACAGCTTGCAATGAGCGCACAACATGCTGTAGCGGAGTAATACCGCGTGATACCAACATACTGACGACCACAATGGTCAGCATTAAGCCCACCACTGAAAGTCCGATCGCTGAGAGCGTTTGATCGTAGAGATCCGCCTCGCGCTGCGCACGAAAGTCTGCCACTTGTGTATCCACATCATCAATATAGATGCCAGTACCCAATACCCAATCCCACTTCGGCAAGTATTCGGCATACCCCAGCTTCGGGGCTTGAGCGTTGATGGTCGGTTTATGCCAAGAGAAATAGAGGAAACCATCACCGGATTTTGAAGCATCAATTAAACCTGCAATCACCGCGACGCCATTTTCATCTTTCATGCCGTACAGGTTTTTGCCTTCCAGTTCAGGTTTAATCGCATGCAGAGTGTTTATCCCTTTTGAATCGTAAGCAAAGAAGTAGCCATCGCTATCAAAACGCATCGCTTTGAGAATTTGCTTGGCTTGTTCTTGGTTTTCTCCCGCTTTATCACTTTCATATAAAGGTTTCACCGCAGTCACCCCCATCATTAGATAGGCTTGCAGCTCTTTTTTCTTGGCATCAATTAGTTCTGTGCGGTAGTTTTCCAGCTCTTTTTGTAAACTGGACAATCCGCTGTAATAGTTCACCGCCATCACTAAAGCAGTAATGATGATCAGCGGTATTACCGTCAGTAGCAGTAGTTTGGTACGGCTTCGTAGAGAAGACAGCATAAGATTCCCTTTCATTATTGTTAATTTTGTGAAGAACTTATCGCATATTGTCGGTCAACTGTCTGTGAAATAACCGATGCTTTGAAGTTGAGCTTGTCTTTTCTCCCCAAACGATGGTCAGTTCGACAGAAAGGGGATTGACACAACTCCGACATCAGACTGTAGTTGTGCTAACATAGCGCGCAGATTTTTGAGGGATTCCAAATGCAAACCCAAATGCAATCATTGGCAGGCAAAAAGATTCTGCTTGGTATCAGCGGCGGCATTGCTGCGTATAAGTGTGCAGAGTTGACTCGTCGATTGGTGGAGCGCGGTGCGACCGTGCAAGTGGTGATGACCCACGCCGCCAAAGAATTCATTACTCCGCTAACCATGCAGGCCGTTTCTGGACGTCCAGTTTCTGATAGCTTGCTTGACCCCGCTGCGGAAGCCTCCATGGGGCATATTGAGCTCGCTAAATGGGCGGATTTGGTGTTGCTGGCTCCTGCTACTGCCGATCTCATCGCGCGCATGGCCGCAGGCATGGGCAATGATTTGCTGACCACACTCATTCTGGCTACCAACGCACCAGTGGCGATTGCTCCAGCCATGAATCAGCAGATGTATCGCAATATCGCCACCCAAGAAAATCTACAGACTCTCACCCGCCGTGGTTACACCCTTTGGGGACCTGCTGCGGGCGAACAAGCCTGTGGCGATGTTGGCCCCGGCCGTATGTTGGAGCCGATGGAATTGGTGGCACGTTGCGAAAGCTTCTTCGCACCAAAAATTCTGCTCGGTAAACGTGTGCTGATCACCGCGGGGCCAACTCGTGAAGCACTTGACCCCGTGCGCTATATCACCAATCACAGCTCAGGAAAAATGGGCTTTGCGCTGGCCAAAGCGGCCGCGCAACTTGGTGCTGAAGTCACATTGGTCAGCGGTCCGGTACATTTACCAACCCCAGTGGACGTCAATCGCATTGATGTGCAGAGCGCATTAGAGATGCACAGCACGGTGATGGCACAAGCCACATCGCACCAGATCTTCATTGCTTGCGCAGCCGTAGCCGATTATCGCCCACAAGCCGTAGCTGAACAGAAGATCAAAAAGAGCAGCGACAACGATATGCTCACCGTTGAGATGGTGAAAAATCCTGATATCGTGGCGTCCGTTGCCGCACTCACCCAAGATCGACCCTTTACCGTTGGCTTTGCGGCAGAAACACAAGATGTCGAAACTTATGCGCGTAGCAAACTAATACGTAAAAATCTGGATATGATTTGTGCCAACGACGTCTCGATTGCAGGGCAAGGCTTCAACAGCAACGACAACGCCTTGAGCGTATTCTGGAAAGAGGGGCAACAAAGTCTGCCTTTGACCAGTAAAGAAGCACTCGCCACCGCGGTGATGCAATTAATTAACGACCAAATGTAGGTGCTATTTTCGCCACCTACTTCAACCATTTTTATCAACACGCTTCGAACAACCTCAGAGCTTAGTTAAACTCGCAGGGTTTCTCTCCGTCGTAGACTCTCTTGGCTACGATGGCGTGTTTTTTGTTCATCAGCAGTGATAACCAAAAGGAAAAACGGGGCATGGCCGGCAATAAAAAAATCAATCGACGCGAAGAAATCCTGCAAGCTCTAGCAGAAATGCTGGAATCCAATGAAGGGGCTTCACGTATTACAACCGCAAAACTGGCCAAACAGGTTGGCGTTTCCGAAGCAGCACTCTACCGCCACTTCCCTAGCAAAGCACGGATGTTTGAAGGGCTGATTGAGTTTATTGAAGAGTCGTTGATGTCGCGCATCAATCGTATCTTTGATGAAGAAAAAGACACTCTCAATCGCATTCGTTTAGTAATGCAGCTCTTGCTCGCCTTTGCAGAACGTAACCCTGGCTTGACACGCATTCTCTCCGGCCATGCTTTAATGTTTGAGAATGAACGCTTACGCGATCGCATCAACCAGTTATTTGAACGGATTGAAACCTCTTTACGCCAAATTCTGCGCGAACGTAAACTCCGCGAAGGCAAATCCTTCCCAGTTGATGAAAATATCCTCGCCGCGCAGTTGCTCGGTCAGGTAGAAGGTAGTTTGAATCGCTTTGTACGTTCTGATTTCAAATACCTACCAACCGCGAATTTTGATGAATACTGGGCGCTGCTAAGTGCACAGATTAAGTGAGTACAATGAGTCAAGAAAAATACCGCAAACCTGCATTCACGCTCTCTTTATTGCACCCTAAATATTGGGGTGTTTGGTTTGGCTTTGGTTTGTTAGCCCTATTGGTTAACCTATTGCCTTACCCTGTTTTGCTAAAAATCGGCCGCGGTTTAGGCCAATTTTCAATGCGCTTTGGTAAGAAGCGCGTCCACATCGCCAAACGCAATCTGGAATTGGCTTTCCCAAGCATGAGTCAAAGCGAGATCGACGCTTTTGTGCTGGAAAACTTCAAAAACACCGGCGCGGCTCTCATTGAAACAGGGATCACTTGGTTCTGGCCGACTTGGCGCTTCAAACGTATTTTGATTGATAAAGATACCCAAGCGATGCGCCAACACATACAAGCTGGCAAAGGGGTACTGCTGTGCTGTGTACATGCTCTTAATCTGGAAATCACCGCACGCGCTTTGGGCGTGATGGGCATTGGGGGCTATGGGGTTTACCGCCCACACAGTAACCCAGCTTACGAATTTATCCAGTACCGTGGGCGAACACACAATGGCAATAAATTGATCAACCGAACCGATATCAAGCAGATGATCCGTGTTTTGCGCCAGGGCGAACGTGTATTTTATCTACCGGATCAAGACTATGGTCACAACAAATCGGTATTTGTACCTTTCTTCGCGGTACAAGAGGCGTGTACCACAACTGGCACCAGCATATTAGCTTATACTAGCCACTGCGCGATTGTGATTGGGTCTGGCTTTCGCAACGCTGAAGGGCGTTATGAAATCATGACAGACACTTCCATTGGAGAAGGATATCCACAAAAAGATGAAACTGCCGCCGCGGCTTACATGAATAAATTTGTTGAAGAGATTATACTGCGCGCCCCCGAGCAATGGATGTGGCTGCACAAACGCTTCAAATCCTTGCCGGATATTGAACTGACTAATTCTCGCTATCAGTAAAGGTGACTTTGTGAGCGATAAAGACAACAGCATTTCACATCATCTGCATAACCCACAATTTGAGTGGCGCTTTCTGCACCCAAAACATTGGGGAACTTGGATAGGCATCGCTTTTGCGGCGTTGCTAGCTTTTATGCCTTACCGTTGGCGTGATGCCCTAGGGCGCAAAATTGGTCGCCTGATATATAAAAAAGGGGGACGAGTCATTGGTCGAGCCAAAACGAACCTCGCCTACTGTTTCCCTGAAAAATCGCAGGCAGAACGCGATGCCATTGCCGAAGAAACTTTTGTAAAAGCCGCTCAATATATGTTGGGATACTCTGAGTTTCTGGTGCGTTCAACACAACACAACCAGAATCGAGGCGTCATGATCGGTGAGGAGAACATCCTGCCACTACTCGATGCGGGTGAAAAAGTGATTATTCTTGCTCCCCATGCGTGGGCAGTAGACTACCCAGCGGTCATGCTAGCAGCCAAAGGCTACAAAGTGACGACCATTATGAAACCGCAGAAGAACCCCATTGCCGATTGGTTGATGCATGTACAACGCATGCAATATGGCGGCCGGATCTTTGCTCGTGAAGCAGGGGTAAAGCCTTTCGTGCGCTCGATTAAAGATGGTTATCTTGGCTATTGGCTACCTGATGAAGATTTTGGTGCGGCTAATTCCGTATTTGTGCCTTTCTTTGCAACGGAAAAAGCAACTTTAAAAGGATTTGGAAAGATGGCCCGCTTATCACGCGCTAAAGTGATCCCTGTCCTACCCGCTTATAATGACCAAACCGGACAATATGAAGTGCATATTCTGCCAGCCTTGGAAAACTTCCCAACAGGGGAGGAAGAAACCGACGCTCGCGCCATGAATCAGGCAATTGAGGATCTACTACGTTCTCGACCTGAGCAGTATATGTGGAATCTACCGCTGCTACGCACTCGCCGCGATGGACAATCTATCTA
>JBOFIW010000676.1:0-5911 GCA_051650365.1 Vibrio sp.
GCGCGATACGAATATCGCTCTCATCATCAACTAAAAATACATCACACATGGTCATTCCATATTGAGTGGTGTGAAACGGGGCAGGGAGATAATAAAGCGCGCACCACCAATGGGTGCGGTTGCTACGTTCAGTTCTCCCTGCATGCTGTGCAAAATTTGTTGTGATATCGAAAGCCCAAGTCCGAGACCATTTTTCTTGGTGGTATGAAATGGCTCAAAGAGTTTCGGCAGCGTTTCAAGGCCAATACCCGGGCCGTTATCATCAACGAAAATCTGCACCTGCTGCTCAGAAATTTGCAGCCTAATTTGTACTAAACGTTCTGCTTGTCCATCCAATGCCTGTAATGCATTCGTGAGTAGGTTGATCAGCACTTGTTCAAGCTGGATGGGATTTACTCGCACCCAAACCGACATTTCAACCTCACATAACTCTAATTGAGTCATCTGTGTTTTGAATTGTGCGGCCATTAACTCTTTAGCGGATAAAATCAATGGGTACAACTGAACCTCTTGCTGCTCATTGGAGGTGGATTTACGTGCAAAAGATTTAAGTTGTTCACTGATTTTGGCCATACGTTCAGTCAGCGCGGAGATACGAGTGAGATTCTCTTCCGCTCGTTCAGGTTTGTTGGTGGCGAGGAAACGGCGTGCGTTATCTGCAAAACTACGGATTGCGGCAAGTGGGTTATTCAGCTCATGGCTAATACTGGCTGACATTTGACCCAACACCGCCAGTTTCGCAGCTTGGATCAACTCATCTTGTGTTTGGCGCAGTGCGTGCTCGGTTTTGATCCGCTCAGCAATTTCTGCATGAAGTTTAGCGGTCCGTTCCATCACCTCAAATTCAAGCTTCTGCTTGGTTTCTTGTTGCAGTTGCTCAATTTGCCGTTGACGCAGCTGCCTGTGGTGCCAAAGTTGGAAGCCCAAATACACAATGGCAAACAACATACAGAGAATAATCACCAAGCCAAATGCTGACCAAAATAGCTCAATTTTCGGTGAGAGCACACGAATCGTGAGAGCAAGCTGTGGTATGGATCGGCTTGAAACAATATAGTCATCTTGCAACCAATGTTTTTCTGGTTTACGCCACTCACTTTGCTCGGCTTGTAAATCGCCTTGCCAACCTAAAGAAGGGATAGAGCTATCTAAATATTGTTGGCTGGCTCGAATCTCTTTTAGCTGCGATTCAGGCAAATCGGCCACACTATGAAACAACCATGCAGGCTGGCTCGACATAAAAACCACCTGATGATCATCGGTAGCCACAAAATAGCTACTTTTGCTTTGCCAGCCATCTTCAATGGCAGACAGATCCATTTTGACGACAATAACCCCAAGAGTTTCCGCCGCATAAATCACCGGATAAGCGTAATAGTAGCCGCGTTGTCCTGAGGTTGAACCGAGTGCAAAATATTGGCTTTTTTGGCCCGTAATGGAGAGATAGAAGTAAGGACGCCATGCAAAGTTACGTCCAATAAAAGATCGGTCTAAATTCCAGTTACTTGAAGCAATGGTATTACCAAAACGGTCAATCAGATACGTATCTGCGGCTTGAATCACCTCATTGACCTGTTCTAAATAACGATTGGTGATATCAATCTGTGCCGAATTTTTAGGAGTCAGTAGAGCATCAATCAGTTCTTTATCTTTGGAAATGAGGTGCGGGATATGGGCATACTTGTCCAAAATGGCAACAATATGATTGGAAAAGCGATCAAGCTGTGATTGGTGCTCATTGAGCAAAGATTGGTACTGAAAACGCCAATAAAGGTGCGAACTTAAACTAACCAGCACAATGAACATAACCCACAACATCAGGCTGAGACGACGAATAGATGGCATCCTTAACTCTTTATCCAGTAAATCCTTATATCTACATCATACTGAGAACGCTTGGTTCGGGCGTTTAAAAAGATCGCAATCTCCACTTGTAAAATAAGAGCAAGATCTCTTTTTACGCTTTTCGATAAAAAAAAGCCTCGATTCCGTTGAAAAAGCCTATATTGTCCCCATTTCAAAGTGACCAACGGTTTCCTGTTGGTGGAATTTTTAGCACTTGATTGGGTTTTCAGGAGATTGGCTTGACTCTGACTGGGGATTAACTCGACAGCTTCGGCTGGGCTCGTTAGAATGTCGCGTCTGAAATTTGGTCCTGAGACTAATCAGAGATACCTTTACCAAAAGATATCGCTTATTAGTCTGGTTTTCTGGTGATTCACTTGAAAGCCGATGCTCAATATTTACATTTCAGTGTTCAATCGAGCACAACACAAGGATGCAGCCACACGTCGTGTTGGCTCATGACGCTCAGAAAACCTGAGCCAGTTTTGAGGTTTAGAAATAATGCAAGTTACTGTTGAAACGCTAGAAGGCCTACAGCGCCGTCTGAATATTACTGTTCCAGCTGCAAACATCGAAGACGCTGTAGCAGCTGAATTACGCAACATCGCGAAAAACCGTCGTTTCGATGGTTTCCGTAAAGGCAAAGTGCCAATGAAGATGGTTGCTAAAATGTACGGCAAAGCAGTACGCCAAGACGTGCTAGGTGAAGTAATGCAACGCCATTTCATCGAAGCAATCGTAAAAGAAAAAATCAATCCAGCTGGCGCACCAACTTTCGCTCCAGTTGAAATTGGCGAAGGCAAAGATCTGGTTTTCACAGCAACATTCGAAGTTTACCCAGAAGTTGAACTGAAAGGCCTAGAAAGCATCGCAGTAGAAAAACCATCAGCAGAAGTGACTGACGCTGACGTAGCAGAAATGCTGGAAACTCTGCGTAAGCAACAAGCAACTTGGAAAGAAGTTGATGAGGCAGCAGAGAACGGCAAGCGCGTTTCTATTGATTTCGTTGGTTCTATCGACGGCGTTGAATTTGAAGGCGGTAAAGCAGAAAACTTCCCTCTAGAAATGGGTGCAGGTCGCATGATCCCTGGTTTTGAAGACGGTATCGTTGGCAAAACTAAAGGCATGGAATTTGTTATCGACGTAAACTTCCCAGAAGATTACCACGCAGAAAACCTGAAAGGTAAAGCTGCTCAGTTCGCTATCAAAGTGAACAAAGTTGAAGCTCGTGAACTGCCAGAACTGAACGATGAATTCGTTGCACGTTTCGGCGTTTCAGAAGGCGGTGTTGACGCTCTGAAAGCTGAAGTACGTAAAAACATGGAACGCGAACTGAAGCAAGCAATCAAAGCACGCATCAAAGAGCAAGCGATCGAAGGTCTGGTAAAAGCGAACGAAATCGACGTTCCTGCTGCACTGGTCGACCAAGAAATTGGTGTTCTGCGTCAACAAGCTGCACAACGTTTCGGTGGCAATGTTGAAGCTGCTGCTCAACTGCCTCGTGAACTGTTCGAAGAGCAAGCAAAACGCCGTGTAGTTGTTGGTCTGCTGCTGGGTGAAGTTATCCGCACTCACGAGCTGAAAGCGGATGAAGAAAAAGTGAAAGCACTGATCACTGAAATGGCTACTGCGTACGAAGATCCAACTGAAGTTGTTGCTTACTACGAGCAAAACCAACAGCTGATGAACAACATGCGTAACGTTGCTCTTGAAGAGCAAGCGGTAGATGCGATCATTGCGAAAGCAAAAGTAACTGAAAAAGCAATCAGCTTCAGTGAGCTGATGAACCCAGTTGCTGCTTAATAAGCAAACTGTAGCGTAGACGGTTGACGAAACAAGCAATCATCTGCTAACAATGGTCCGTGTGATACCCATCATTCGGGCCATTTATTTTAGGGAAATAAGACTATGAGCTACCAAGAAAAAAATGCAATGTCGCCCATTTTTGATGCACTCGTACCTATGGTGGTTGAACAAACCTCTCGTGGTGAGCGCTCATACGACATCTATTCTCGCTTACTGAAAGAGCGAGTGATTTTCTTAACCGGTCAAGTAGAAGATCACATGGCAAACCTTGTCGTGGCTCAACTGCTTTTCTTAGAATCTGAAAACCCTGATAAAGATATTTTCCTATACATCAACTCACCAGGTGGTAGTGTCACTGCAGGTATGTCGATCTACGACACCATGCAGTTCATTAAACCGAATGTGAGCACAGTATGTATGGGACAAGCCTGCTCTATGGGCGCTTTCTTGCTTGCAGGCGGAGCGCCAGGCAAGCGTTATGTACTGCCAAACTCACGAGTTATGATCCACCAACCACTGGGGGGATTCCAAGGCCAAGCCTCCGATATCCAAATCCATGCTCAGGAAATTCTGACCATTAAAAACAAACTGAACCGTTTATTGGCAGAGCATACTGGCCAACCGATTGAAATCATTGAACGTGATACTGACCGTGATAATTTCATGTCAGCAGATCAAGCAGTGGAGTACGGTCTGGTGGATGCGGTACTCAAACATCGTGGTGAGTAAGGTCTCATAATTGCGTAACGCATTTATGAACAATTTGATATACACTCAAACCAAAGTGAGTAAAGGCTAAGAGGTTAGCGAATGACAGACAAAAGCAAAGAGGGCGGTAGTAGTAAGCTGCTGTACTGCTCTTTCTGTGGCAAAAGCCAGCACGAAGTTCGCAAACTGATTGCAGGTCCGTCAGTTTATATTTGTGATGAGTGCGTTGATTTATGCAACGACATTATTCGCGAAGAGATCAAAGATGTTCTACCAAAAAAGGAATCAGCGGCGTTACCAACGCCAAGAAAGATTCGTGAACATCTTGACGACTATGTGATTGGTCAAGAACACGCCAAAAAAGTGCTAGCAGTCGCGGTATATAATCACTACAAGCGTTTACGTAATGGTGATACCACCGGTGATGGTGTTGAGCTAGGCAAAAGTAATATTTTGCTGATTGGCCCAACGGGGAGCGGTAAAACACTGCTCGCCGAAACGTTAGCTCGTTTTCTGGATGTGCCATTTACCATGGCAGATGCCACCACACTAACTGAAGCCGGTTATGTGGGTGAAGATGTTGAAAATATCATTCAAAAACTGCTGCAAAAATGTGATTACGATGTCGCAAAAGCAGAACGTGGTATTGTTTACATAGATGAAATTGACAAAATTTCTCGTAAGTCTGAAAACCCATCTATTACGCGAGATGTATCGGGCGAAGGTGTTCAACAAGCACTGCTAAAACTGATTGAAGGTACGGTTGCTTCTGTTCCTCCACAGGGTGGGCGTAAGCATCCGCAGCAAGAATTCTTGCAAGTGGACACCTCGAAAATCCTGTTTATCTGTGGTGGCGCTTTTGCTGGCCTAGATAAGGTAATTGAACAGCGTGTCGCAACAGGTACTGGTATCGGTTTTGGTGCGGACGTGCGTTCTAAAGACAACAGCAAAACATTGAGTGAACTGTTTACTCAAGTTGAGCCAGAAGATTTGGTGAAATACGGTTTGATTCCAGAGTTCATTGGTCGTTTGCCTGTAACGGCAACGTTAACTGAGCTAGATGAAGCCGCATTAATCCAAATTCTGTGTGAGCCCAAAAACGCTCTGACCAAACAATATGCTGCGTTGTTTGAACTGGAAAACGTTGAACTTGAGTTTCGTGAAGATGCGCTGAAAGCGATTGCTGCTAAAGCGATGAAACGTAAAACAGGTGCACGTGGTCTACGTTCTATCCTCGAAGCGGTTCTACTGGAAACCATGTACGAACTGCCTTCAATGGAAGAAGTGAGCAAAGTGGTGATTGATGAATCTGTAATTAATGATGAGTCATCTCCTTTGCTTATCTACAGCGCAAATGAGAGCCAAGCCGCTGGCGCGGAATAATCTCAGCACAAAAATCACGAGGAGGTATTCAATACCTCCTTTTTTTTATTCTGTCATTGAATCCAGTCAGTTAGCCCCCATATACTGCGTAACAAATGCAAAGCGGAAGAGAGAAAAATATGAACTTGGAGCGTTCCGAGCGTATCGAGATCCCCGTACTACCCCTGCG